>PKTV01000091.1 GCA_002868985.1 Desulfobacteraceae bacterium
CTAACGATCCCTAAGCCACTCAGACAGCATCCGATTTAAAAAAAGATCACCCATTCCGCTATATTCAAGGATTTAAGAGAAAAACTCCCCGACCCCTCAGATAATTAGGGCAAAATAAGTGGGTCGACTCCGATTGAATCGGGGTAATTTCAAAGGGTAGAAGGGGGCAAGGATTCAAGGATTCGAGTGAAATGCTAAAGGCGTTGATAAAGTCTTTAGAAAACAAACCTTTAAACCCTCTTTTTCAACAAAACTGGAGGGGCGTTATGGCTAAATTGAATTGTTGGGAATTCATGAAGTGCGGGCGACAACCAGGTGGTGAAAAGGTGGATAAACTGGGGGTGTGCCCTGCTTCCATCGAATCCAGGACAGACAGTATGAATTCCGGCAAAATGGGAGGTCGTTCGTGCTGGGCCATTACCGGAACCTTTTGCGACGGCAAGGTTCAAGGAGAGTTTGCGTCGAAGATGGTCGGTTGTGTTGAATGTAAGTTTTACCGAATTGTCGTGCATGAGGAAGGCCTGAACTACCAGGGCGCGAAGGAAATCCTGGATCGATTGAAGTAGATTCCCACTTTGGATTAATTTTTATAAATAGAATATGTTAATCCTGCTGGTTATCCGGATTATATCTCTGTCTTTTACGTCTACTAAATAAAGGGAGTAGTAGAATGAACGATGCTCAATACTGGATCGATAAGCTCGAACTTTCGCCCCATGTTGAAGGCGGCTATTTTAAAGAAACATATCGTTCTGCTGAAAATATCGATAAGCACGCGTTACCTGAACGGTTCAGAGGTGACCGGTCTTTTTGTACGGCGATCTATTTTCTCCTCCATAATAACGATTTCTCAACATTTCATCGCATCAAGCAGGATGAATTGTGGCACTTTTATATCGGTGATCCTTTGATTATTCATATCATCGACCGGCAAGGAATTTACTCACAGATAAAATTGGGCATGAATTTGGATGACGGCGAGGTGTTCCAGGCGATGGTTCCATATGGTTCATGGTTTGGTGCAAACTTGCCTGCGCCGGACTCCTTTGCTTTAGTGGGTTGTACAGTTTCGCCCGGATTCGATTTTGACGACTTGGAAATTGCAAAGCGAGATGTTCTCGTTAATCTTTTTCCTGAGCATCAGCAGATTATCGAGCAGTTGACGAGATAAAATGAAATTGTTTATTATATAAGGGGTCGGGGAGTTTTTCTAAATAGTCGCTCCATGGATAATCTTTTTTTAAACCGCGTGAACTCGTGGCAAGGGTTAGTAAAGAAAGAGCAGGAATCAATCTTTGAAAAATCAATAGGTTTGCCCTACAATCTTCAATTTCTTTTAAAGATGCGATTTCGGGATGCGCCTGTTCTTTCTAACGATCCCTATGCCACTCAAACAGCACCCGCTTTAAAAAAAGATCATCCATTGCCCTAACACTAAAGGATTTAGAAGAAAAACTCCCCGAGGGCTAAATTATATAGAGTCACCAAAAAGTTTGTTTCATTTCAGAAACGACTGTCCCAAAGCGAGATGCAAGTTGGGTGATTAACCATACAATAGGCGAAGCGCCTTTTTTTCGGGGGAGGTCAAATGTAAAAGCCTGTTTTCCTCGATCTAATGAGCTATTAAATCTCATCGGAGGCATTAAACATAATATGAAAAATTCAATCGACAGCAGCTACTTTCATGAAATGGCTGAAAAAAATCCCGAAGATGTTTGCCGGCTCGCATTATGCGATTATGATCCCATAAAAAAAGGATATCGAATATCCGTTTGGGGTGAAGATTATGGCGTCTATCCCCACGAGTCTAAAATAATACGGCTTAAGGACGACAACCCGGATGTAAATCATTTGTTAGCACTTTTCATTATCTATTATCTTTTAAGATCAAAAGACATAACCATAAGCAAAGAATGGATATCCGAAAAAGATATTCCCGGCGGCGCTACCTTTTTTCGTGGTCCACACAAAATACCCACCCATATCATCGAGACGCGATATGAAAACAATATCGAAGAATTCAAAGAAAAATGCGAACGACTCGATGGAATTCCACTTGACATGGCAGATGCAGCATATTTTTTCGAAATAACGCCTCGTATTCCTGTGATAGTTCAATTTTGGGACAAGGATGATGAATTTTCCGCTGAAGCAAAAATTTTGTTCGATAGAACCATTGCCGAACAGTTGGCTCCGGATATCGTATTTTGTTTGACCGTTGAAATTTGTAGAAGGATAGGGGATCGGTGATGTGCCGAAAAGTGCTAATCCTTCTCGACATTTATTGCTGATATGCTGACTTTGATATCAAAACAGAAAAAGTTACAAGTGCCTAAAGTGAACTAAAGTGAGCTAAAATTAAGGATTTTTTGCCAATTATATTTTAATGCCAGCGCTTTAGCGCTACCTCAACTTCCCCGATGAATTCGGGATAAATAGGCACTTTAGATCACTTCAAACTTCCCCGTTTAATACGGGATAAATAGGCACTTGTGAGAAACATTCGGTAACATATCCATTGGTAAGGGGCACGCCGAGTATCGAATCAACCTCTTGGATGGTATTTTTCATGAATCTGTCTGAGGTGGTCACGAGCAACGTGAGTATAAATCTGGGTGGAAGAAATATCAACATGGCCAAGCATCACCTGGACGGTTCTCAAATCGGCACCGCCTTCAAGGAGGTGGCTGGCAAAAGAGTGCCTAAAGCTGTGCGGCGTGACTTTTTTTCTGATGCCAGCCTGTTTTACATATTGTTTTAACAGCTTCCAGAAACCCTGGCGGGTCATCGGCTTTCCGGCTCTTGCAACAAAAAGATATTGACTGATACGATTCTTTAAAAGCAATGGCCTGGAATTATTGATGTAGTCGTCAATTTTATTTCTTGCAAAAAGACCGAAAGGTACGATCCTTTCTTTTGATCCTTTCCCCATAACCCGGACAAAACAGGCTTCAAGATTTACATCAAGAAATTTAAGGTTAACCAGTTCTGAAACCCTCAGGCCGGCAGCGTAAAGAAGTTCGAGCATGGCGGAATTTCTTTTTCCCAGAGGTTTGTTACTATCCGGAATGTTTAAAAGAAGGTTAATCTCTGAAACGGAAAGCACATCTGGAAGTTTAAGGCCGCTTTTGGGAAGATCGATGAGTTTGGCGGGATCAAACTCGAGAATTTTTTCCTGGGCAAGGAATTTGTAGAATCCCCTCAAAGTGATGAGGTGTCTTGCACATGATTTTGATCCCAAACCGGATTCTCTCAAAGCGATCATGTGTTTTAATATCAGGGGGGTATCGGTTTGGGTAATGTCTTTGATGCCCTTTTGTTTGAGAAATTCTAGATAATTGGATAAATCGCTGCTGTACGATTCGATGCTTTTTTCCGAAAGTCCTTTTTCGAAAACCAGGTAATTGATATATTGATCCACAAAAATATCCAACGAAGCCATGGTGATCACCTTAATTCAATCTATAAAAGGGAGTCAAATTGTTTTGTAAAGATCCTAACCCGGACAAGCCGGAAAAGTTACAAGTGATCTAAAGTTTGAAGTGATTTAAAGTTAAGGAGTCGCTACGCTCCGGCTGTTTATATTAAATTGATGGAATTCCACAACTTTAGTCACTTTAGTTCACTTTAGTCACTTCACACTTGGTAAGCTTAGATATTTTTTGCCGCAAAAAGCACAAAATTCGCAATTAAGATTCTAATTGAGCGAGATTTTTTCCTTCCTTTTTTGTGAGGGTCTGATAAAGATTGAAAAGTGAAATCTATTGGAGAAAAATGAAAATGAAAATTATGATCACCGGTGATAAAGGACAGCTCGGTGCCGACTGCAAAAAAGTTTTTGGTGAAACCCATGAAGTTTTGGGTGTCGATTTAGACGAAGTGGACATCACTAAATTGACGGAAATAGAATTGTTGGTCCAGCAATTTTCGCCGAACATAATCGTTAATTGTGCTGCATATACACGGGTTGATGATTGTGAAATCGAAAAAGAGTTGGCCTGGAAGGCGAATGTAACAGGTGCTGAAAATCTTGCAAAATGCGTAGACAAACATGGCGGCCGTCTGATTCATATTTCAACCGACTATGTTTTTGACGGTCGAAAAAAGGTGCCGGAACCGTATCTGGAAACGGATGTGCCAAACCCGCTCTCTTATTATGGGATGTCCAAATTCGAAGGTGAAGAAGCAATAAAGCGGACAACCGATCATTATATCATTCTCAGAACAGCATGGCTATATGGCATCAGCGGTCACAATTTTCTAAAAACAATGCTAAAACTATCCCTTAGAAGTTCCGATAATAAAATAAAAGTGGTGAATGACCAGTTCGGTTCACCGACCTGGACGTATCGGCTGGCACTTCAGATTGAAAGATTTATTGAAACAAATTATCGAGGGATATTTCATGCAACTGCAAAAGGATATTGTACATGGTATGAATTAGCCGTTTATTTTCTTAAAAAAATGGATGTTCCTCATACCATAATTCCTTGCAAAACAGAAGAATATCCGACGCCCACCGCAAGGCCCATGAATTCAATTCTTGAAAACCGTAATCTTAAGGAAAAAGGGATGGATATCATGGCCGGCTGGAAATCTGATGTTGACAAGTTTGTTTTAAAATTTCGTGAGGTTTTGTTAAAAGAAATAGAAAAGGAAACGTAAGTTGATGAAAAACATGCTGGTCACAGGTGGGTGCGGGTTTATCGGTGCAAATTTTATCCGGTACCTGTTAAATGAATCCGATTATGCCGGTCGTATCATAAATGTTGACAATCTGACTTACGCCGGAAATCCGGAAAATCTGGCTGACATTGAAATAGATTATCCTGATCAATATATTTTTATCCAGGCCGATATCTGCGATGGAACCCGGATGGCGAAAATATTCGCAGATTATCAAATCGACAGCGTATGTCATTTTGCCGCTGAATCTCATGTTGACAGATCTATCGTAAAACCGGACGCTTTTATACAGACCAACATTGTCGGAACATTTAATTTGCTGGAGTCGGCAAGATCACGGCTTGATCATCTGATACGCTTTCACCATATCAGTACAGACGAGGTCTACGGCAGCCTGGGCAGTGAAGGGTATTTTACTGAAAAAACACCCTATAAACCCAACAGCCCGTATTCTGCTTCCAAGGCAGCTTCGGACCATCTGGTGCGTGCATACCACAAGACCTACGACCTGCCGATGACCATATCCAATTGTTCAAATAATTACGGTCCGTATCAGTTTCCGGAAAAGCTTGTTCCGCTGATAATTCTCAATGCCCTGGAAGGAAAATCTTTGCCGGTTTACGGAGACGGCGGAAATGTCAGGGACTGGCTCTATGTCAGGGATCACTGCACTGCCATCTGGAAAATTATGAAACAGGGGAAAAACGGAGAGATCTACAATATTGGCGGCAACAGCGAAATGAAGAACATTAAGCTTGTGGAAATGATTTGTGATATTTTGGATGAGATGAAAAGATTAACCAATAACCGGAGCCGAAGAGATTTGATTGATTTTGTTAAAGACAGACCCGGCCACGATCGCAGATACGCCATTGATTTTGGCAAATTGAGTCGGGAGTTGGGCTGGTTCCCGGAAGCCTCTCTTGAAATCGGAATTCGTGATACCATAAAATGGTATATTAAAAATCAAAAGTGGGTAGGGCGGGTTAAAAGCGGGGAATATCAGACCTGGATTAAGACACATTATTCCTAACATCAACTGAGCGAAAGCCGATGATACCCCATGGCCTACGGCCTGACTCCTACGGCGTCTTCGTTATCAAGGGTTCGCAGTAGACAACGGAGGTCTATCCCGCTTTGTTACAGCGGGGCTTCACCCTTGATGCCTTTCGTAGTGAAACGAAGATCCCGCTATCGGGAGAATCTGGAGCATCCTCGACTTTCGTTCAATTGATGTCATAACTGCATGCATTCGTAAATACGGAGTCGAAATCAATGAAAAACGAAACAATTCTGGTTGTGGGCGGTGCAGGATATATCGGCTCTCACATGGTAAAAGATTTGCTTGATGCGGGGCATGATGTGATTACTTTAGACGACCTTTCCACAGGCCATCGTGACCTTTTGTCCGGAGGAACATTTGTGGAAGGAGACCTTGGTGATAAAGAGATACTAAACCGATTATTTTCATCACACAGCATTTCCGCGGTCATGCATTTTGCTGCATTTTCAATTGTTGGTGAATCCGTTGAAAATCCCCTGAAATACTATCGTAACAATCTGGCCGCAACGACAGCGCTGTTGAGTGCAATGATTCAACATGGTGTCAAGCGGTTTATTTTTTCTTCCACTGCTGCGGTTTACGGAGAACCTATGGAAATTCCGATAACGGAAGATCACCCTTGTAATCCCACAAACCCATATGGTGCAACTAAAATCGCTGTTGAAAGGATGCTTCACTATTGCGATTCGTCCTATGGCTTAAAATATATCAGCCTGAGATATTTTAATGCTTCGGGTGCGGATGAATCCGGCACAATCGGAGAAAGACACACTCGAGAAACCCACCTTATTCCTCTGGTTTTAAAAGTTGCAACCGGGGAAAGGGAGGATATCAGCATATTCGGAACAGATTATCCCACACCTGATGGAACATGTATCAGAGATTATATCCATGTCAGTGATTTAACCCAGGCGCATTTACTGGCACTTAAAGCGCTTTTATCTGGCGAAGAGAGTGCTGTTTATAACCTGGGAAACAACCAGGGGCATTCGGTTCGAGAGGTGGTCGAGCTGGCTAAAAAAATAACCGGCAATAAAATAACGGTTCTTGAAGCGGATAGAAGGCCGGGTGATCCGGCAA
>PKTV01000451.1 GCA_002868985.1 Desulfobacteraceae bacterium
ATAAATAAAGCCGTCTATCTTTTTCGAACCTGATAAATTATCATTCAAGTTTCGGGCCCTTAATTTTCAGCCTGCCAACTACAAGGCTTTTCAGCAATATTGGGGTGTTAAACTTGAGTTACAATAAAAAAAATGCATGAAAGGAGCAATATATGGCACTTTACAAAGAGGGACTGGCCTTTCGCTATATTCAGGGCACCAAATATCATCGGGACAAACCTATGAGCGACCATCTCGGGTCCATTCCGGCTGTCCAGAGTTGTAAAACCTATCCGGATGCGGAACGACTTAGGCTGCCACAGCCCGACCTGAACCATCCGGCGAATTTATGGCAATGTATGAGAAGGCGTCGGTCCGAGCGTGATACCACTTCGGAACCGTTGAGCTTAAATGAATTTTCAACGTTGCTTTGGGCGGCCCAGGGGGTTACGGCGCGGGCCGGAATTCATCTGCTACGCACCGCACCTTCAGCAGGCGCCCTTTATCCCTTTGAAACCTATCTTTATGTCGATCACGTTGAAGACATACCTCAGGGGATTTACCATTTCGATGTAGCATCCTTTGCCCTTGAGCGGTTGAAAGATGGAAGCTTCAACAGAGATATGACCACAGCCTGTCTGGGGCAGCCGGTGGTGCGTCGTGCTGCGGTTGTTTTCATCTGGACCGCCATGATGCTCAGGTGTATGGTAAAATATCGCGACCGCGCTGTGCGCTACATTCCCATGGACCTCGGCCATGTCTGTCAGAACGTCCAGCTGGCTGCCACCGCAATGGATCTCGGTTCTTGTCCAATCGGCGCATTTTTTGATGATGAGATCAACCGGTTGCTTGAAATCGACGGTGAAGATGAGACAGTCCTGTACTTAATCACGGTAGGAAAAATGTGAAGCCCTTGATAAAAGTCCCTTTTTGTCCGATTTCAGCGTCACACTCAGATTTCAATCCTCGAAATACGCCGTGTATTCCTGCGGTTAAAATCTTCGTCTTCCTTAAACTCGAAAAAAAATGAACATTTCTCAAAGGCTTCAGTTTCTGAAAGATATAATACTTTGGTTGGTCAGATCTCTATAAATTATTCAGATAGTGTCCATCCATAATTGTAAGATAGGCACATTGCGTTTCCAATTTATAAATGAGCAATTTTTGTCCGGATCAAGGCCACAGCCGGAAACCCGCGGAGAACGCAGATCCGGGCAAAAAGGGCCATTTATGGATGGAAATCAGCCAATATTTCTATGATCGGTGGTATGACATTGGTGGCGATGTCGGTGCGGGAGCCGCCGCCCAAAACCACTTCCAAGCGACCGTCGGTCACTTCTTCGGCGGTTTTTTTCATAAAGCGGGCAATTTCCTGAAAGCATCGGCCGCTCAATCCAAGGCTGCCGTAATCCCCCTGGTGGGTATCAAATCCGAAATACCAGAAAATAAGATCCGGTTTAAAATCCTTCACCCGGGGATAGAATTCGTTTTTCACATTGTCGGCGTATTGTTGGTCGACATTCCCGGTTTTCTCACCCCGGCCCCAGAATCCCCAAGAGCTGCCCGGTGCCCGGATGTCAACTTTTGTGCCGTCTTCAGATTCAGACTCCATGCCGCAGCAGCATACATGTAGAACATCAGGATCGTTTCTGAGAAGATCCCGGGTGCCGTCTCCATGGTGGGCGTCCGTATCCATGATTGCAAAGCGCTGAATATTGTGAATTTCACGAAGATAGGTGATGGTAATGACCACATCGTTAAAACAGCAATAGCCGCCAAAATAGTCTTTTCCAGAGTGATGGCCACCTGCACCGATGAGCGCGAATGCATTATCGATTTCCCCGGTACAAATCTTTTCTCCGGCCAGAACGACACCTCCCACCGAGTGCCAGGCCGTTGAACAAAGATGATCCGACTCTACACCTCGGATGAGTTCCGGAGTATGTACCTTCAGAATCCATTCCTCCTCAATGGGGGGCGATTCATAAAGAATAATATTGTCGCGGGCCAGAAGGTGATCGATGGCACCTGGAAAATCTTCAAGCCGGGCACCTCGGGTTAAATAGCTTCTACGACTGAAACTGGGGTGATAAAACACGCCGGTTTTTTTCATATATTTGTCCGTTTCCCGTTTAAACCTAAACTGAGCGTTTCAAATAGTAACAGGGCTGTTAAATAGTAATAATCATAATTTAATATACATTATTAAAGTTGATAGTGGATCTCATCTAATGAATGGATTTATTTAAGCAAAAAATTGTCACCATTTGAAACCCTTCGGGCTTGTCGAGTTTACCGAATCTGCATCGTTATGAGACATTTGCAGTAGCAAACTACGGCTGCATGTCTCATGCCTTGCATCTCCCCGCAGGGGCGGGATCTTGCGACCGGCAAACTCGACAATCGCTCAATTTAGGTTAAAGATCGAATAATTATTATTTTACCTTAAAAATTTTTCGCCCGGTTGCTTGTTGGCGCTGCTGAGAATTGAGGTGCGAAATTTGAATAATTAAATTATTTTGCCCTAAATTATTTTGCTAAAAATCGGACAGGGCGGGTTTTCCCAAAACTTTGAGGTAAGCGGTATCATTCAAATACGAAATGATCCACTGTCCGTCTTTATATACAAAAAGGTTGGTGCTTGCCGTATCCTGTTGAATTCGCCAGAAATTACTGTTATCAATCCCAAGAAGGCTGCAACAGATGACTTTGTTCGGCGCCCGATGGGCCACTAAAGCGATGTTTTCATTTTCGTGTTTTTCAAGCAAATCATCAATGGCATTCCGGGTTCGCACCCGTACCTGCTCCAAGCTTTCTCCGCCGGGAAAAGTAACGTTGTGGGGTTCTGTTAACCACAGGTCATAAAGATCCGGATATTTTTTCTGAACCTCAACCAGACTGACCCCTTCCCATTCACCGTAGCTGATATCAATAATGGATTCAAGTGGTGTGACCGGGATATTTTGAAATTTAGCGATATTTTGGGCAGTTTCCATTGAACGTGAAAGGGGGCTGCTGTAAATGGCATGGAGGGTTTCGTCCTTAAGCGCTTCACCGGCCAAATGCACTTCTTTTTTTCCGGTCTCATCCAAAGGAATATCCATGCGTCCCCGAAAGACCTCTTCCAGATTCCAGGCGGTCTGACCGTGACGAACCACGTATACTTTGGTCATGATGCAAACCTCCAACTATGTACTTTCAGTGGGTTTATAGACGAAATTTATGTTTTAATTTCAAAAGGATAGACAGACAGCTCGCCAACAATAGTGATCGTTGGCTGAAGTTGTGATAAATAAAAGGCTACGGATGAAAATGGCATCAACCGAGCCGTTTAAATCTAAGTGCTTTCGTGTGCAGGCATTATGAGTTTTATTTAAATGCCTTTGATTTTCTGGTGGAGTTCTTTGGTTTTCTCCATACGGGCCCGGTCGCGATCTTTTGCCAGGCGTATGATGTTTTTATCGGCAGCCGCCATTTTGGGATCAAGGAGATCTTTACCCTGATTGAATCCATCGATAAGGGTTCGATATGCATGGATCATCTCAGAAATTAAAGAGACCGGATATTCACGTCCCTGCACTTTGAGCGTTTGTAAACCCAAGTCAACATACTGTTTCAGCTCTTCACCGGAAATGGCAAAGGCGACATTCGGTTGGTGACGGATTCTTTCGTTAATATGGACGATTTCTTCAGAACTCTTTCCCTTACGTCGCATCAGTTTTTCTCTCTGGGCTTCGGTAAGGAGGCAGAATCGAAAGCAACTGCCGCTTCTGTCCGGCCAGCCTTCGTATTCAACGATTTCATTGCCGTTTTCATCGTGATGAACTTTTTTAATATAAGAGTCGCTGGTGATCTCATGGAACAGACAATTGCCAACACCCCCGATACAACGGTTCCCGTGGATGAGTATTTCAGTGAGAACACCGACGTCATCCGCCTCTTTTTTATACGTTTCCAGTTTTTGCACGGTATCGATTTCGGTACTGGCCACAATCTGGGTGGCGCCGACTTCTCGATAATATTCCATCTGTTCATGTGTCTGGATATTACAGCCTACACTGGCATGGATAACCAGTTCCGGATAGTTGCGGTGAATGAGTCGCATGAGATCCGGAGTTTTAACGATAACGCCTTCTATGCCATACTGTGCCCATTTGGAGACTTTGCTCAACACACGGATGAAATGTTTTTCCTGTATTTCCGCATTAATAGCCACCCGAATCTTTCCGCCGAGAGAATCGGCAATACCTACCGCTTCTCTAATTTGGCTGTCTTCCAGCTCCCAGGCACATTTTCTTCGGCTGAAACCTCTTGCTCCCACGTAGACGGCATTGGCGCCATTTTGTAAAACGGCCTCCACCATTGCAAGGCTGCCGCCGGGAGCCAGCAATTCGTTCATTTTATCGGACCCTCCTTGTGCTAAAAACGGTGCATTTTCCGTTTTTTAGAATCAATCCATAATTATAAAACATATGATGAATACATTCAACACCATTATATTTTGAATCTATTGTGCTCTATAGGCGTCAGACTCTAAATGTATCTGCTTATGCTGTCAAGAAGTTTTTGCCTAAACTAAAGGATTCAAATTTAAAAATTCAAATGAAGATAATTCATTAAAAATATATGATTTTTTATTCCCTTTTAAGATTTGAAACGCTCAGCTTAGGTATCATTTTGTTGTGCAATCGCTCTGCTCGTAAACAGAAGCTTTCCAGCTTTGCGGTGATCAGTTGAGGAAACGGCGAGCCGTCGCTCTCAATGGCCAAAAAAGGCAGGTCGTCAAGACTGGTGAGCACGGATCGAAGTTGGTTATTCTTTGGATCCGTTGCCAGTTTGCCTTCATGAGTCATGGCTTCACTAAGGATGGCTTCTGCCAGACGGTTTGGCATACAGCCAAAAGGACCGATGGCAATGACACCGCAAGTGTGTGACGCTATTTCGGTTAGGGCGCTTCCCACGGTCAAAATGGCTTCACCGGAGAGATTGAGTGATAAATGAGGGGAGGCATTGTTTATAATGGATCTAATATTTAGCGGTTCTGCATGAACCAGTCCCGAGCCTGCCAGTATCGATTTGATACGCCTTGTATATCGAGCCATATACATTTTTTTAAGTAAAAATGATAGTTTTTCGCGAATTGACATGGCGTGATCGACAAGTCCTTTATCCACCAGATAATCGGCATAGAGCGCCCACTCGGCAATGGGCGAACAGATAGTAGCGAATCCCTTTTTTGCAAGCCGTTCTGTCAGATACTGTCTGGACAATTCATCTCTCCTTACAAATATTTCACCCATAAGAGAGATTGTCGGCACGGCTTCCGGTGGATGCTTCAGGGGAATTTCACGGAATTGTTCGGTTGTTTGGGTAAGTTGTTTTTCAAGCTGGGGAAAATCCCCTTTTTCAAAATTGCGAATAATTAAATCCCATTCGTCGTTAAAAATTTGGATCGCCGATTCAACATCAACAGCATTGGCCAAAAGCATTGATCGAATGTCTTCCATGGTATCGGATACGACCACACCGCACCATGCTTTTAAATGAAAATCGTTGCCCAGCCCGGCATATGAATTCTCTGATGATAGTGAAAAGAGAGCCACATCCGGTATTTCTTGCCTTTTTACCAGATCTTCCATGAAAATACGATATTGGCCAAATCGGCATGGACCGGAACCGGTAAGCATAAAATAAACCAGAATTTCGTTCTCTTTTTTTTCGTTGTAAATGAAACTGAGCAACGTTCCTGTGGTGAGTATCAATGGCAGACATTCCTTACATGACGTATTTGCCCGTCCAAGTTTCAAAATTGTTTCGTCTGATGGAGGGTGGGCGACGGCATTGAAACCGAGGCTGCGAAATACGGCTGCAAGAGATTCTGTCGTTAGTTTTCCCATAGATGGAATCAATAGTTTCACACGTGAGTGGGTCATTGGCAGCGTTTCACCTGAAGAAGTTATGATCTTTGGGATGCTGTTTTCCAGTTTTGTGCGAGCAGGTATGAACGTTTGTTTCTTTGAAGCAACAATTTGTTTTGCTGTCAGTTGTCGGTATGAAGATATGATATCGATAAAAGCTTCGATGCGGGTTTCCAGCCCGGCATCGGCGGAGTGACTGTCCAGTTCAAGTGTCAGAGAGGGCTTTCGGCCCATGATGTCCCTGAAATATCCGATAATAAACGAATCCGGGCCACAGGAAAAGTTGGTGACAAAAGTGCCAAAAAGTTGAGGATGTTTTTTAACCATTCTGGCTACTTGAAGGATACGCTGACCCATCCCCCAGTACATATGGCGCTTTGACTTTTCATGGTTAAATAAAAGAAAATCAAAAGGGATGACAAGGATGCCTCTTGATGCGAACTTGTGGGGGATTCCCATGTGCGCTTCTTCAACAAACCCATTGTAAGGTCGGGCAAAAATAACGACAGCAATCTGATTTGGATCGGATTCGAGTTGTTGCAGCATGTTTTTTCCAATATGTTTCATTTCATCCATACATGCCACTTGTCGCTTTACGGCAGCTTCATAAGCAGATAATGCAGCTTTGCGCCTGACCCCCATTTGAAGGGCCGTTTCTATTAATGGTGTTTTGGCTTCCGCCAATCCCTTCGTGAGATCAAGAAGCGGAGCCAGAATATTTGTTCCTTTGGCCTTTAATTCATTGAGTTTTTGACCAAATGTGCTTTGAAGATAGAACGTTTCCCCTTGGACAAAAGGACAGACCTGTGAACTGGAGTTGCCATCTGAGATTGGAACAGCCTTGAAATGGGGCAGGAAAATATACTCCGGCGGGTGTTTCATTTCAATTAGGGTGTGAAAAAAACCGTGAGTTAGTTCC
>PKTV01000204.1 GCA_002868985.1 Desulfobacteraceae bacterium
CTTTGGAATATCTCAAAAAAAGCGCTTTGGAAATGGATTGAACTCCAAAAAATAAGGAGTTATCGTCATGAACAGCACGGAATTAGACTCTCGCTTGCCCCTCATCCAGAACGCTGATCTGAGGGACAAGATTGTTCTGGTGCGAGTGGACCACAATGTCGTTAAAAAAGGAGAGATTCATGATCCCTACCGCATCGATGCCACCATCGGCACGTTGTACAACATCGTGGAACGAGGCGGACGGCTTATTCTCATGTCCCACGTGGGCCGGCCCAGGGAAAAAGAGACCGGCCGAATCAAAGTGGAAAACAATACTTCGGTCCAGCCTATTGTTGACTATCTGGAACGCAAACTTCACACCAAATTTTCGGTGCCTCGGTTTCCAGTTGATCCCGACGTCGGTATCCGGCAGATAGATACCTCCATCAACTGGCATATCCGGGATCTGCGCGCCCACCGGATCGGCGGAATTTATCTGCCCAATACGCGTTGGTTCGAAGGCGAGGAGGCTACCGGTGAAACCAGAGAGCGCTTTGCGCTGCAGCTGGCCGGTCTGGCGGACGTCTTTGTAAATGACGCATTCGGTTCCTGGCAGCCCAATGCCTCCACCTATGACGTCGCCCGGTATTTGCCAAGTTACGCCGGCTTTCTTATGCAGAAAGAACTCATATTTCTTGAGCAAGTTTTGGAGCCGGTACGCCCCTTCGTTGCCGTGGTCGCCGGAGCCAAATACGACACCAAAATCGGTCCGCTCAACGAGATCTACAAAAAGGTTGACCACCTTTTGCTGGGCGGAGTTATCTACAATACCTTTTTGTGCGCCAAGTATGATGTTCGGGTGGCCGGAGTCGGCGAGGATGACATCCGTGCAGCCAAAGAACTGGTCCGGCAGGACCGCCAGAACAAAAAAATAGTAGAGCTCCCCTTCGTGGTCGAGTCGGATACCCTTGAGGGGCGTGTGGAAGGTAAGTTCCGGACGCTCGACATCAGGAATTTTAAACCGGGGGAAGAGTACCGATACCTGCTCGACGTGGCCCCGGAATCTTTCGATGCTCCCGGAGTAGCCAACGTTATCAGCTCGGCTAAGACCATTTTGGTAAATGCGGTCATGGGGTTTACCCCGCACTTTTATGAGGGTTCCAAGGAATTGGATCAAACCATCGACCGGAACTGGCAAGCCCAAAAGCTCTACGGCGGAGGCGACACTCTCCAGGAGTTCAAGAACCTCAGTCCCGGCCTGTATCTGGCCGCCATGGATGACGCTAAATATTATTTTTTCACCGGAGGAGGGACCGTACTCAAAGCCATCGAAGAAGGATCGCCTTACGGTCTCGAACCGGTCAAGGCACTGATGGAAAACGCAGCGACCTGGCCCGAACCTGAGTAACATATGCGTAAAAAGAAATACCCGAAAAACAGTTTGCTGTTATATATCGTCAGCCCATCGATGAGCTTTGAAATGGAGAAAGTTTGCGCACAACAAATCTAAGCCGTTTTGTCGAAAAAATGAATGGCACTACTGTTTGCATCATCCCTTGCTGGAAATGGTTGCTCGATTTTAATCCTTAATGCTATATCATGTGTCATATAGAAACATATAAACTTATTTTGGGGGGAAAATATGGGCATTAAACTGGTTATTGTTGGTGGAGTTGCCGGAGGCGCTACAGCAGCGGCCCGGGCGAGAAGAGTGAGCGAAGATGCTGAAATTGTCGTTTTTGAGCGGGGAGAATATATCTCCTTTGCCAACTGCGGGCTTCCCTATTATATCGGAAATGTCATCAAAAAGCGCGATCACCTTCTTTTGGCCACACCGGCTAAATTCAAACAGCGCTATAACATTGATGTGCGTATCTTCTCCGAAGTCGTCGGTATAAATACTAAAGAAAAAACAGTTGAGATAAAAAATACGACTACGAGGGAAAAATACTGGGAAAGTTATGACAAGATTATTTTATCTCCCGGGGCCGAACCCATCAAGCCGTCCCTGGAGGGCATTGAACTGGAAAATATTTTTCACCTTCGAAATTTACCCGATTCAGACCGAATCAAAAAGATTGTGGATGAACGCAATCCCCAATGCGCCGTTGTGGTGGGCGGCGGCTTTATCGGCCTCGAGATGGCCGAAAATCTGACCGAGAGAGGCGTTAAAACGACCATCGTGGAGATGCTCGACCAGGTGATGCCTTCTTTGGACTATGAAATGGCGGCCCTGATTCATGAACATCTTGAAGCCAAAAACGTGGAACTCGAGCTTGAAAACGGCGTAAAATCATTTTCAAAAGCAAGTGACCGGATTTTGGTCTCCACGCAAAAAGGACGCGAAATTGAATGTGACCTGGTGCTGCTTTCCGTAGGGATCAGACCCGAGAATAGACTGGCCAAACAGGCGGGTCTGAAAATAGGCCCAACCGGCGGCATTGCGGTAGATGACACCATGAGAACTTCCGATCCGGATATCTATGCTGTAGGAGATGCGGTGGAGGTCAGAGACATCGTCACTGGATTTCCCACACTGACCGCTCTGGCAGGACCTGCCAATAAACAGGCGCGTATTGCCGCAGACAATGCTCTGGGCAGAACGTCCATCTTTACCGGAACGCTGGGGACTTCGGTGGTCAAAGTGTTCGATATGGTTCTGGCATCCACCGGTATCAACGAAAAATTTTTGAAAAAGCACGACATTCCCTATCTGGTTTCCTACACGCATTCCGGTTCCCATGCCGGCTATTATCCGGGTGCCACCAACACATCGATTAAAATTCTTTTTTCCCCGGGCACCGGTAGAGTGCTGGGGGCTCAAATCGTGGGTAAAAAGGGGGTAGACAAGAGAATCGATGTGCTTGCCACCGCCATTCGGGGTGAAATGACCGTCTACGACCTCCAAGAGCTGGAACTGGCGTATGCTCCCCCGTATTCATCGGCAAAAGACCCTATCAATATTTGCGGCTTTGTGGCTGCCAATATTCTTAAAGGGGATATGGACATCGTCCATAGGAGTGAACTTGAAGAGCTTCAAAAAAACGGTGCGATTTTGATAGACCTTCGCACCAAATTTGAGTTGAACCGTGTGGGAAAGATCGAAGGCGCTTTGCATATTTACATCGATGAGCTTAGAAGCAGACTATCCGAACTTGATAAGCAAAAAAATTACATCGCGTTTTGTGGCATAGGCTTTAGGGGGTATCTGGGGCACAGAATTCTGGTTCAAAACGGTTTTAAGTCAAAAAACCTAAGCGGAGGCTTTATGACTTATACCATGGCGAACAAGAAGAAATAGTCGGAGAGGATGAAATTTTTATTTTACCAAATCATGTAAGGAGTGACTGTGTAGGATGCATTTATCCGCCGCTGACAAAAATCAGAGAGGTGTCAGCACACATCGCGACCGCCGTAGCCGAGGTGGTTTATAAAAGAGACATTGCAACAAATCCGAAACCCGATGACCTGTCAACCCATGTCAAGTCCCTGATGTTCGAGCCGGTCTATCAAGACTACTTGTATTGATTCGAAGCGTCCTTTTGTTTATTACCGGGGAAATATTCGGGTAAAAGCTATTCTTTGTCTCATAAAGAAACGTAAAAACGCATACACGACCCGGGTTTCTTTCCTAAATCTTATGGCATGTATCTATTAATACTATCCGTATGAAAAGTTAATTTCCTTCGTCCACTGATCACCGATCAAGATTTGATCCGAAAGCGCCATTACGGCGTTTTGTTTTTTCAATTGCCGGAAACTTAAAATGTCCCTAAGGGGCCTATTGCGTCAAAATGTGACCCCAATTGCGTTAAGTTTTAAATAAATATTGATTTTATTGTTAGCCACACTTAAAACATTTGTTGGTGAATATTTCATGGAATAAAAAATCCCTTCGGGTAAAGTTGATGTTCATGATTCTAAAATAGAACAAGGAGTATAGCATGGCAGCGAATACGGCGTTTGACAATGAAAAATATATCCGGGAGCAAAAATCTGAAATCCTCGAACGTGCGAAAAAATTTGACAATAAACTCTACCTTGAATTCGGCGGCAAGCTTTTATTTGACTATCATGCATCCCGGGTGTTGCCGGGCTATGATCCCAATATAAAAATGAGGCTTCTTCAGGCGTTAAAAGATAAGGCCGACATTCTGCTTTGCATTTATGCCGGCGATATCGAAAGGAAAAAAATGCGGGCTGATTTCGGTATTACCTATGATTCCGATGCCCTCAAACTCATCGACGATCTCCGGGGTTGGGGAATCGACGTTTTAGGGGTTGTCATTACCCGTTTTGAAAACCAGCCGTCAGCCCTGCAGTTTAAAAATAAACTGGAAAGAAGAAACATCCGGGTTTACACCCATCAGTACACCAAGGGGTATCCTACGGATATCGATCTGATCGTCAGCGATGAGGGATACGGCGCCAATGAATATATCGAAACAGATAAACCCCTGGTCATCGTGAGCGGTCCCGGACCTGGCAGTGGAAAACTGGCCACCTCCCTTTCTCAGGTATACCATGATTACAAACGGGGCATTTTTGCGGGCTACGCCAAGTTCGAAACCTTCCCGATCTGGAATATGCCTCTCAAGCATCCGGTGAATGTGGCCTATGAAGCCGCCACCGCTGATATCAGGGATTTTAACCTGATAGATCCTTTTCATCTGGAGGCGTATAATCAGAAGACCGTCAACTACAATCGTGACGTGGAGGTATTTCCTGTTCTGAAACGAATATTGAAAAAAATAATGGGCGGCGAACCGTTTTACGAATCCCCCACGGATATGGGGGTCAATCGCGCCGGCTTTGCCATCACGAACGATGAAGCGACACAGGAAGCTGCCAAACAGGAAATTATTCGGCGGTATTTCCGGTATCGGTGCGAATATGTCATGGGTTTGACGGACAAGGAAACGGTTCAACGGGTTGAGCTTTTGATGAAAGACTTCAACCTGGAACTGGAATACCGGCGAGTGGTCGAACCGGCACGCACCGCGGCCATAAAAGGACAGGAGAGCGGTAAAGGCAACGAGGGTATTTTTTGCGGTGCGGCCATCGAGCTCGAAAACGGTACCATCGTGACCGGAAACAACTCACCGAAATTTCACGCGGCTTCAAGCCTTATTTTACACGCCATTAAGAATTTAGCCGAAATCCCGGACAAGATTAAATTGTTCCCGCCCAACATTGTCGATTCGGTTCGAAATCTCAAAACCAAGGTGCTCAATGAAAAGACCCTCAGCCTCGACCTGGTGGAAACCCTCATCGCCCTCAGCATCAGCGCAACCGTCAATCCTGCCGCCCAGTTAGCCATGGAAAAATTGGAGGAACTCCGTGGGTGTGAAGTCCATATGACCCATATCCCTACACCGGGAGATGAGGCCGGATTGAGGCGACTCGGCGTGAACCTCACGAGTGATCCCAACTTTTCTACTAAAGATCTTTTTATCTCGTAACCCGTACATTTCAGGCTGATAACGCTTTCATTATCGTCAGACCGCTTCGATCGTTGAAGGGGGCTTTGGTGTTATGTTGTACGTGACACTGACGATGCCTGGCACATGGCGGATAATCTCGCTGGCGAGTTCCTCGAGGATTTTGAAAGAAAGCGCTGTCGGTGTTGCGACCCGCGCGTCGACACTCTCCCAGCAACGCACCTCTATCTGCTGACCAAAATCACGCAATCCGTCACGCATGCCGGTCACGCGGTCTTCATGTAGGATCGCCATATACTGGAATGCACCGGTGCCCTTGAGCAGCCGTTCGACCACAACGGTTGCCTTTCGAACCGCCTCGATGCGCTCCGGGGTTGCTTCACCGATCACACGTGCCGCGAGTGCCGGACCCGGAAATGGAATGCGGTCAAAGGCCTCTGGTGGGAGCCCCAGAGCCTCACCAACCTTTCTAACGCCGTCTTTGCGAAGCTGAATGAGCGGTTCGATAATGTGATAGCCAAAAGTCTCTTTCGGGTCGATTCCGAGCTGCTCAAAGACATTGTGTTGCCGTTTTATCCCTGCGACGGTCTCGTCGATATCGGTCAATATGGTTCCCTGGAGAAGGTGTTTTGCGCCACTTTTCTTGACGAGGCGTCCGAATACGTCTCGGTAAAAAGCCTGGGTAATGGCTTCGCGCTTTTCTTCCGGACCCGTGATTCCTTCTAGTGCGGCAAAGAATTCTTTTTGTGCATCGACAACGTCAACCATGACCCCAAGCTTTTTAAAAAGACCGGCAACCTTTTCGGACTCTCCCTCACGCATAAGACCGTTTTCGATAAACACGGTCTTAAGGCGGTCCCCTAAAGCGCGATGGCCGAGCATCGTAACCGTGGACGAATCGACGCCTCCCGAGAGCGCATTGATCGCCATGCCGTCCCCAACAACTTGTTGGATTTCTTTAACCTTCCCATCGATGAAGTTTTCTGTGTTAAGCTCCTTCGCGACAATCTCTTTGATCATTTGAATGTCCCCTTTTCATTTAAATAGTCTTTGAGAAGCATCCGGGGTTGCATCTTGAATATTAATTGTTCGATTTTAAGCCGATTTGTCTTTCTTCTCAACCTCCGGTTGCGCTGAATTTATTTTGAGAAGACGAAAAAACTAACATATCATCATCCCTAATGACACATATCCCAAAATCCACAAAAAATCAAAAGGGGCAAATCCTGTGAAATGGACTTGTCCCTTTTGAAACAATGATATCACAGCATTTTTTTAAGGCCTGAAATTGACACCATTATAGCAGTGACTTTTAATCTGATTTTCAAAAGCGCAGCGTGATAAAATTAAGGTGAATTTATTTGTTATAATGCCAA
>PKTV01000410.1 GCA_002868985.1 Desulfobacteraceae bacterium
AGCGCTATATTCACCAATTTATAATAAAAATCATACATACGTTTATGACGAAGTGTAACCCTACAGCCTATAGGCATTCCTTCCCTCAACTTAAACGCTGCTATGGACTTTCTAGCACGAGTGACAACCGGTTGCTGACCTGATATAATCTTTAGCTCTTCCACGGCTGAATCAAGGAGTTTGATGTTATGAATCGCTTCGCCAAGCCCCATATTCAATACTATCTTCTCGAGCTTTGGAACTTGCATGATGTTCTCGTATTTAAAAGTTTCCAACAACTTGGGAACGACTTCTTTATGATAATACAATTTTAATTGTGACATTCAATCCCTCCGGCACACAACCCTAAGAATCTATAATTTCATTGCATTTACTGCAAACACGTATCTTTTTCCCATCCTCAAGACGCTTCATTTTGATTCTTACGGGTGTAACACATTTGCTGCACATCAACATAACGTTGGACCAATGAATCGGCGATTCACTCTCAATTATTCCGCCCTGCCTGTTCTTTGAACTGGGCCGGGCATGTTTTTTCATCATATTGATATTTTCAATAATGATTCTGCTATTCTTTCTTTTTAAACTAAGAACCTTACCGATTTTACCCTTATCTTTGCCGGCGACAACCTTTACTTTATCGTCTTTTTTTATGTGACATTTATTTTTTATCATGTATCAATTCTCCACTGGGCCTTTAACTATAATACCTCCGGTGCAAGTGATATAATTTTCATAAATCTTTTGGCTCTGAGCTCTCTCGCTACCGGGCCGAATATACGCGTCCCAATGGGTTCCCTGGCCTGCGTAATTAAAACAGCCGAATTATCATCAAACCGTATGTATGATCCATCCGGTCTTCGAATCTCTTTTTTGGTTCGAACAACAACAGCCCTCAAAACATCCCCTTTTTTGACCTTGGTATTCGGTATGGCTTCTTTAACAGATACAACAATGATGTCACCGATACTTGCATACCTTCTTCGTGAACCCCCAAGAACTTTTATGCAGTATAATATCTTGGCTCCGGAATTATCCGCCACAGTCAATCTTGTCTCCGCCTGGATCATCTTTTTTACTTTCCTTATATAAGAATGAATTTATAAAATAAATCCATCATTTTTTAGGTTTTTATCTTAAGCTCTTTTTATATCACTTAAAAACCTAAAACGTTCGTAAAAGGTCATGTTTATTGAGGTGTTAAAAAACCGTCGTTTAACAATCAAACAGCTTTTTCGACAATTTCTCTAACACGCCATTTCTTGGTTTTGCTAATTGGACTGGACTGGATGATCAACACTTTGTCGCCAATACGAGAAGCATTATTTTCATCATGAGCTGCAAATTTGGCACGCCTTCTAATATACTTTTTATAAAGTCTATGCTTAACCAGTCTCTCAACCAGGACAACTACGGTCTTGTCCATCTTGTCGCTTACAACAGTGCCGACCATCTGTCTTTTCAATAATCGTTTCTTCATTGCAATAATTATTTTAACCCGTTTCCTTATTTAATTCAGATTGTTTTATGAAGGTTTTCACCCTGGCAATATCGCGTTTGGTTTGCTTCATCTTCTGGGGATTTTCGAGCTGGCCGGTTTCATGTTGAAAGCGCAGGTTAAATAATCCCTCTTTAAGATCATCCAGTTTTCGGAGCATTTCTTCCATGCTCAGATCTTTAATCTCACTCGCTTTCATTACAAAGCACCCCTCTCTATAAATCTTGTTTTTACAGAAAGCTTATGCGAGGCAAGCCGAAGCGCTTCTTTGGCCAGGTCTCTGGAAACACCTTCCATTTCATAGAGGATCCTTCCGGGGCGAATGACGGCCACCCATCCTTCAGGAGATCCTTTTCCTTTTCCCATTCTGACTTCAGCAGGCTTTTTCGTAAAGGGTTTATCCGGGAATATCCTTATCCACATCTTTCCGCCCCTTTTCACGTGCCGTGTCATTGCGATACGTGCGGCCTCGATCTGCTTTGAACTGATTGTCCCGCACTCTACGGCCTGCAATCCAAATTCACCGTGATCGAGATTACACCCCCGATATGAAACCCCCTTCATCCTGCCTTTTTGCTGTTTACGAAATTTTACCTTCTTTGGACTAAGCATCTCCTATCTCTCCATCACAACTTTGTTCGGTACCAAATAAAAGTCAAAAAGCAGCTTTTCTACAAACCCTCTCAAAATTGCAGATTCCGCTCAAGGACAAAGCGAGACCCGATAAAAAGCGCAGCATACAGGGAAAGTATGTGAACATTTTGAAGAGGCTCGTTGAAAATCCCGTCATGCGGGGCAACACCATGCTTGGGCGTTAGATGTATTTTTGAGATGGTTTGTACAACGATCCAGACCTAACCACCAATCGCCACCTTATCTTTTTTTAAAATTTCTCCTTTAAAAATAAACACTTTTATACCGATAAGTCCGTATGTTGTTTGAGCTTCTATAAAACCGTAGTCTATATCCGCCCTTAAAGTATGTAAAGGTATTCGGCCCTCTCTATACTGTTCGGTCCTCGCCATCTCAGCCCCGCCTAACCGGCCTGAACATATAATTTTTATACCCTCGGCACCAAATCGCATCGCGGATGAAATGCCACGCTTCATGGCACGTCGAAATGCAACCCTCCGTACAATCTGAAGAGCTATATTTTCAGCGACAAGCTGGGCATCAAGCTCGGGTTTTCTGACTTCCTGGATATCGATAATGATTTCATGTGAAACAATTTTTTCAAGTTCTTTTTTGAGTAACGCTATCTCAGATCCCTTCTTCCCGATGACAATTCCCGGCCTGGATGTAAATACACGGAGCCTGACTCGCTTGGACGATCTTTCAATTTCAACCCTTGAAATACCTGCATGGTATAGTCTCTTTTTTATAAACTTCCTTATATTATAATCTTCTAGAATATAATCAGCATAATTTTTTCCAGCATACCACCGAGATTCCCAGGTTTTAACAATACCCAATCTCAAACTAATAGGATTTACTTTCTGGCCCAAGCTGTTACCTCCTTTTTAGATCTAACCTTCAGATAAAATTACCGTTATATGGGCGGTCCTTTTTAATATGCGTGTTCCTCTGCCGCGCGCTCTAGCTTTGAAACGCTTCAACGTTGGCCCCTGGTCCGCCGTAATATTATGAATAATCAGAGAATCGACATCCATATCCGGATATTGATCAGCATTTGCCACTGCGCTTCTGATTGTTTTTTCAACGATTGATGCTGCCTTCTGCGGCATAAATTTGAGTATGTTCAGGCCCTCTTCTACGGGTTTTCCCTTAACACCATCGATCAATTTGCGAACTTTCTGAGGAGAAATGCGAATATATTTTGCTACAGCTTTAACTTCCATCACAAACATTTCCTTTTCTACCAGCTTTACCGCTTTAATCTTGATTTTTTATCAGCAGCATGACCATAAAACGTCCGAGTCGGTGAAAATTCACCGAGCTTATGTCCTACCATGTCCTCTGTTACAAATACGGGAACAAACTTTCTTCCATTATGAACCGCCAGAGTAATACCCACCATCTCAGGCACTATTGTAGACCTTCTGGACCATGTCTTAACCACTCTGCTGCTCCGGGTCTCCTGGGCGATACGTACTTTCTTAAACAGTTTTTGATCAACAAACGGACCTTTTTTCAACGATCGTGGCATAACTTCTCCTGCTATTTCTTCGTACGCTTTTTAATAATATAGCGATTGCTTTTTCTTGTTTTGCGCGTTTTAAAACCTTTTGTCGGCATACCCCAAGGGCTGCATGGATGTCGTCCACCGGAAGATCTTCCCTCACCGCCACCCATTGGATGGTCAACCGGGTTCATGGCAACACCTCTAACTTTGGGACGTCTGCCGAGCCATCGTTTGCGTCCTGCTTTACCAAGAGATATATTCTCATGGATCACGTTTCCAAGCTGACCGATGGTAGCCTTGCAGTTTGAAAGGACCATTCGGACTTCTCCGGATGGAAGTTTTATAAGCGCATAGCGATCTTCCTTTGCCATTAACTGGGCGTATGTTCCGGCGCTTCTTACAATCTGTCCACCCTTTCCGATACGCAATTCAATGTTATGAATATGTGTTCCAAGGGGAATATTGATAAGGGGTAATGTATTGCCGGGTTTTATATCTGCTTCAGGTCCTGAAATCACGGTGTCGCCAACCCCAAGATTCACCGGTGCCAGTATGTATCGCTTTTCACCATCGGCATAGAAAAGAAGCGCAATCCGCGCAGATCGATTCGGGTCATACTCGATGGCAGCCACTCTGGCAGGAATCCCTATTTTATCTCTTTTAAAATCGATAACCCTGTAATGCCGTTTATGACCGCCCCCGCGATGTCTGCACGTAATACGACCGTAAGAGTTTCGGCCTCCTTTTTTCCTAATCACCTTTAAGAGACTCTTTTCAGGAGTCGTGCTAGTAATTTCATCAAATGTTGAATATGATTGAGCACGCCTCCCGGCAGAAGTAGGTTTTACTTTTTTTACAGCCATTTCTTACCCCTTTTATACTTCTTATACTCCCTCAAAAAAATCGATTCGCTCACCGGGCATCAATCTGACAATCGCTTTCTTCCAGTCCCTGCGTTTTCCTGTAATTCGACCTCTTTGTTTGATCTTGCCCTTGACCTGTATTGTTCTTACCGTATCGACCTTGACATTGAAAATATTCTCGACAGCCTTTTTAATCTCAACTCTGTTCGCCCTGCGATCGACTTCGAACGTAATCTGATTATAACTCTCTTTTTGAATATTGGTTTTTTCAGTAACCAAGGGCCGTTTAATTAAATCATGCGGAATCATCCAAGCAGCCTCCCTTCAATGGACTTGATCGAAGACTCAAGCAAAACAACATTCTCATATTTAAGAATGTCATATACGTTCATTCCTTCCACTCTTAATACTTTTACTCCGGGAACGTTTCTGGAAGACAATTCGAGATTCTCATTCTTTTGTTCAGTGATAATCAATGCATTTTTCAGGCTTAATACATCCATAACTGAAAAGAATTCTTTGGTCTTAATCTTATCGAGATCAAACTCGTCAATCACAATAAGGTTGTCTTCTTTAAGTTTTATGCTCAAAGCCATCTTAAGTGCCAGTCTTTTAACCTTTTTGGGGACCTTGTACGAATAGGATCTTGGATCAGGCCCAAACACAGAACCTCCCCCTCTTAACAGGGGTGATTTAATATCACCACGGCGTGCACGACCGGTTCCTTTTTGTCTAAAAAGTTTTCTTCCACTTCCCTTTACATCGCTGCGATGCTTTACGGAAGCGGAACCCGCACGTCTATTTGCACGTTGCATGGTTACAACTTCATGCAGTATACTCGATTTAACAGGAATCTTGAAAATGTTGTCTTCAAGTTCAACCTGTGACACTTTTTCTGCTTTACGATTTATAACATCTACAACAGCCATATCATTAATATCTCAAGATTTCTTTTATTTATTTTATCGTTTAATTCTTTCAAACGGGCTTAGATATATTTAATTTTATATCCAGCTAAACGCGGGATATGAGTGGATTCAGGCTCGTTTTGAAAAAACCATCATTTTTTAGCGATTTTGGGTTTCTTTATTTCAACAATACCGTTTCTTGAACCCGGAATGGCACCTTTTATCAGAATAAGATTTTCTTCCGGCCTAATATCGACAATTTCCAAATTTCGAATTGTTTTTCTAGTATTCCCGAATTGGCCCGGCATTTTTTTGCCCTTAATAACCTTTGCAGGCCAAGCACTGCAACCGATGGACCCTGGAATTCTGTGGCTGTGACTACCATGAGTTTTCTTGCCGCCATGGAATCCATGACGTTTAATAACACCGGAAAAACCTCTTCCTTTGGTCGTTCCGGTAACATCAATATGTTCTCCGATATTAAAAATATCTATATTTATTGTCTGACCAAGGCCGTATTCACTTGGATCATTCACGTCAACTTCATGCAGAAATGCAAAACGCGTTTCACCACTTTTTTTGAGATGACCTTCCAACGCTTTGTTTACACGAGATTTTTTTTTCTCTCCAAAACCAAGCTGAAGTGCATTATATCCGTCGGTGGCAACGGTCTTTATCTGGGTAACCACACATGGTCCAAGCTGAATGGCTGTCACCGGAACATATTGACCTTCGGAAGTGAACAGACCCGTCATTCCCAATTTTTTTCCTATCAATCCATTACACATTACTATTCTATTATCCCTTTGTCGCTTTTATGAAACAACCTTTATTAAATGCTACAGTTTTATCTCAACATCTACGCCCGGAGAAAGATCCAGCTTCATTAAAGCATCAACAGTTTGTTGAGTCGGCTCCAGAATATCGAGAAGCCTTTTGTGTGTTCTGATCTCAAACTGTTCACGAGATTTCTTGTCTACATGAGGAGATCGAAGAACACAATATTTGTTGATTCTTGTTGGAAGTGGTATGGGTCCGACGACCTTTGCTCCGGTTTTATTGGCCGTATCGACAATATCTCCAACAGATTGATCCAGCAGTTTATGGTCATATGCCTTGAGCCTAATCCTGATTTTAGTATTCATTATCATTATTCTCGTTTCTCTTTACTCGATAATCTCACTGACCACACCGGCACCAACCGTCCGACCGCCTTCCCTGAAGGCAAACCTTAACTCTTTTTCCATCGCGATAGGCGTTATCAGCTCTGCTGCGATCGTCACATTGTCCCCCGGCATCACCATCTCTACACCTTCCGGTAATGTCAAATTCCCCGTAACATCCGTCGTACGAAAATAAAACTGAGGC
>PKTV01000247.1 GCA_002868985.1 Desulfobacteraceae bacterium
ATGATGGTCGCGAATACGACATTTCCATAGCTTAACGGGCCCACCTGGGCCGCCGGTGCCATGCTGTATCCCTTGGTCAGGAAAAATTGTCCCACAGCGGCCAGCAATCCGATGAGAATGAGCAACCACCATATCTCGGGCTTGGGCGACTGCCACGACCAGAACAAAGGACCCGCCGAAATCACTGTTGAAAAAATCGTGAAATAAAATACGATCCGCATCGCCGGTTCCGAAAAAGACATACGGCGAATGGTTACCATTGCCAGAGCAACCAGAACACCCGTCGCCAAAGCCACGAGCATCGCCGGTCGAAATATTCCAAATCCGGGCTTTAGAATCAGAACAATACCGATAAATCCTGCAATGATGGCCCCCTTGGCGCTGTATGTTACCTCTTCGCGCATCCACACATATGCAATCAGTGGAATAAAAAGCGGAGATGTGGAAGCAAGCAAGAAGGCTTCGGAGAGTCGCAGATGAGCGATGGCATAGAAAAAACAATACATCGCTCCCAAACCTGCCACGCTTCGCAGCAAATGGAGTCGAAGACAGGTTGTCTTGATGCCGCCGGACGGTCGGCTGTGAGCCAGCCATGGCAGGATAAATATTAGGGCGCAGACGTTTCGAAAAAAAACGACCATTTCGTTGTTAAGCGACGTAGAAACCACTTTCACCAGTGTCCCCAACATGGCGAACATAAACGAAGCGCCCAGTATGAATAGCGCGCCGGCGATGGGTTGATTGCGGTAGGCTTCATCTGGAATAACTGAATTGCTCTGATGTTTATGCAAGATTTTTAAACATTTTTTGGTTTTTTTATCAAAAAATCCACAAGTCCTAAAACAGCATCTTCAATATCGAGATAACAAAAGCGGTATGTGTCATATTGGAGCCCGTATGGATCGGCAACACCCCTGCTTCGTGAGCCCAAGCGGGCAAAGCGACGTATTAAAAACGTCTTGTCTGTCGCTTCGGAAAAGTCAGCGAGAAGTTCATCCTTGTGGGATTTTTCCATTACCAAAATCAGCTCGGACCGGTCCACCAGTTCTTGAGATAAACGTTTTGCCTTATGTCCGGCCAGGTCGACACCGTGCTCGGCAGCAACTTTTTGTGCAAGGAAAGTGGCTGAATTTCCCGGAAGAGCAAGCAGTCCCGCAGATTCTGCCTGAAAGCCTATATGCCCTTCTTGACGCACCAGCTTTGTAAAAAGCCCCTGGGCAAAAGGACTACGGCAAATATTGCCAATGCACACAAATAAAATGTTGGATATCTGTTTGTTCATGTTCATGATCGGAGAGCATTTCGATTGGGCAACAGCCTGTTAAAGGGTGAATAGGTTGGTTCGGGGTTACCCGTCAAACTGTCCGCCGGGACAGGCAGGGTTCGGGGTTCAGGTGCCAAGGTTAAATCTTTTGTTCTTTACTCAGGTTCCACATCCTTTATTCTCAGCAACGCCAATACAGTGTAGCAGGCTGAAATAACACCGGTAAAACGCTTAAACCGCAACAAATAGAAAGATGCAAAAGGGATTTTACTCTTTTAAATACCCATAGATTTGAGCACCTCATCAATCTGTTCGGTTTTTATATAGCCTTCTTCCCATAAAATTTGGCCGATGAGACGGTGGTCGATACCTTGTAAATTTTCGAGGATCTGAATCTTCATTGCCTCAATAAGATTTTCGAGAGTAATGAACCCCTTGTCTATGGCCACAGCGCCAAATCGTTTGTCAAGCTTACCTTCAGACATTTCCTGCCTCCTTTGTTCAGGGCAGCTTACGCTGCAGATGCAGCAATGTAAGATCAGCGGAATTGAAAGTTCTGCCCTTTTGAAAACGAGAATCCTCACCAATCTGAACTATCCGGTTTAATTAAATAAATTGAATACACAATTGGCCCGGAACGGTCAAGAGAAAATTGTCGACCCGGTTTACCCTAATGTTGCAAAAGTCGAAGGTGAAGCTGTCGTCGTCTACCGCAACCCCTTGACAACGCAGATCGAAGATCCCGTGAATAGCGGAGAGATGCAGTATCATGCCGCCGATGCGGGAAGAGTAAACAACAAATTGATTTTTCGATAATTTTTAGATTCAACTTGCTGTGCTCTTAAGTAACACCAGCCTTGTTTTTTATGCAACGTTAAGGTTTAATGACCCTATTTTTCTGGTTCGGATGGATCTTTGTCGCTGTCTTGGTCCATTTCCATGGCGGTTTTGATTTTCTCGGCGGCCGCCTTCTCTTGTCCCAAGGCCTTTAGTGCAATGCCCCAGCCGTACCAGGCTGATGGATGCTGAGGACGGAGTTCCGCGGCTTTTTCAAATTTTTCTGCAGCTTCATCGTACTTTTTTAGCTCGATCAGGGCCACCCCCAGGCTGCACCACATGTCGGCGTTTTCAGGATCCTGTTTTAGCATTTCGTTTATTTTCTCGATGGCGTCTTCGAATGGCAGCATATAGATTACCTCCACGGTTGTTCAGGGCTTGTCCGCCTATACAGTGTGGCGGGCTTGTCCGTATCGGACGGATTCAGGGGCTAAGTATCAGAGTTTAATATCAAAATCTTAATTCTAACCGTTCCATTGTGAAACGTATTTAACCGGGGTCCAAAGTCCCCTGGATTTTTTATTTGTCCACAAATATTTCATTTTATCCGCAAATTCAACATAAAGTTAATATCTCAAGTTTTACACCCATTATTTTCAGCAATGATCGGTACGAAACTTGAGTTAACAAGAATGCCAAAAAATACGATACATCATACCATATCAAGCATTGACAAAAGCATTAAACTTGTGAATATGTAATACCCTAATCCGGACAAGCCGGAACCAAAAATATTTGCCACAAAGGCACTAAGACCCGCCCGCCTCGCCTAAGGCGAAGCCGATGGCGGGCAGGCACAAAGGATATTTTTATTATTCTTTCTTCGTGCCTTGGTCCCTTAGTGGCAGAATGGAAAGAGTTTTATCAAAAAAAGGAAAATACTATGGCAAAAAAGACGATCGGCTTTGTTGGACCAGATGGTAGAACCTGTATGTGTGCGTATACTGTATCGACAGTTGAACAAGACCAGTTTATTGGCGCCATAATCAAAGGCATGACGGGTATGGGTCCGGTAATGGATGCCGTCAGGGGAAAGAAAAAGTGGGCCTTGAAAATATTCCCAGTCCCGGGAAAGTCACTAGAAGATTACAAGTCTGCCATTATAACGGCGTTTGAGAAAAAGGAAATTGACTATGTTGTCATTATGCCTGAAGATCTCATTTATGAGGGCATCGTCAATGAACTCATCGATGCCGGGTATGGTGACCGGGTCATCGGCCTGACAAAAGAAGCGGCTTTTATTGAAGGGGATAAAGTAAAGGCGAAGACCTGGATGAAAAGAGCCGGTGTGCCTGTTGCACCGTTCGAGGTGGCGGATGCGAAAAACCTGCAGGAAATTAAGCGCATTGTCACGTTGTTCATCCGCAATCACGGTGGCGCGGTTTTCAAATACCCTTACAGCGCCGGCGGTAAAGGCTCCCGACCTGTTTTCCGGCTTGAAGACATCCTCGATGTGCGAAATATACTGCTAAAGGACTACAGTGATAACTACAAGGCACGGCACGGAGACAATAAATGGCCGCTGTTGATCGAGGCCTGGAAATCCGAAATCGAGATCAGCTTTACCGCCCTGATCGACAAAAAGGGCAACTTTTGCATTCTTCCCACGGCCATGGATTATCCCCTTCGCTTTGAAGGGCCCCCGAGCCAGACCAACCCGGTTACAGGGGGCATGGGAGCCATCGGCATGCACCCCGCCGAAACACCCGAACTCATAGAATTGGTTGGAGAAAAAGTCATTCAACCTTTTGTAGAGGAGATGAAGAAAGGGGGTATTCTCCGGCCATGTATTCTCTACCCCGGCTGCCGCGTATCCATCGATCCCGAGACCGGAAAACCGGTGGGTATACTGGTCTACGAAATGAATATTCGAGCAGGTGAGCCCGAGATGCAGGTTGTGGCACGCCGGCTTAAAAATCTGGGCCAACTCATCGTTGCCGCAATAGACGGCAAACTCGATTCCATAGTACCTGATGTGCGCAAGGATCAAATCTCTATCTGCCTCGCGCTGGTTACCGGACCCGGAGGGCCGCACGGTCAGAAAGGATACCCGGATTCGTATACAAAGTATGAACCCGTGCTCATCAATTTCAAGAGCCTTGGAAAACGGGGTATTCTCATTGTCCCATCCAACATTAGCTGGGATGAAGAAAAACAGCGACTGATATCAGACGGCTCTCGGGTGTGCTACCTCAGTAAAAATGCCACGGTCAATCCCGGACAAAAAAGAGGAGAAGTTGCGGAAATACTCAGGGCTTCAATCTTGCAGGCCTTTTACCATGGCCTTGTCAGGGTGATTCCCCGTGAAGCAGAGGAAACTTTTGAGCCGGCGGAGATACTGTTCGAACAGGGCAACATTACCGAGGTTGAATTTAACAAAGCAACGGCGGCTTTCGAAAAATCCAATCGTCTTGATATCCGCCGGGACCCTGGCAGGATTTATAAAGAATGGGATGAACTTTTCCCGGATTGGCAGCTTTCCCTGTAAATCAAAAGGCTCTGAGTACCTTATACTTCAATTGAGGTCAAATTTGAACATCAATCCAAATGAGGAGAACATATCATGAAAGTGCTGGTCAGCGACAATCTGGGAGAAGCCGGTATCCGGATGTTTCAGGAAGAAGAAGGGATTGAAGTGGATGTCAACACTGGACTGGCCCCCGAGGCGCTCAAAAGCATTATCCAGGAATATGACGGCCTTGTTATCCGGAGTGCCACAAAAGTAACCGAAGATCTTTTGGATGCCGCAACGCGTCTTAAGGTGGTGGGTCGCGCAGGAATCGGTCTTGACAATGTGGATATTCCGGCAGCAACCAAGCGCGGAATCATTGTAATGAATACGCCGGGAGGCAACGTGATTACAACCGCCGAGCACGCCATCGGCATGTTGATGGCGCTTTCGCGCAATGTGCCCGAAGGAACCGCATCGTTGAAGGCCGGTCGCTGGGACAAGAAAAAACTGCAGGGAAGAGAAATATACAATAAATTCCTCGGCGTTATCGGATATGGAAAAATCGGATCCATTGTCGCCGATCTTGCCCGTGGCCTGAAGATGAAGGTGATAGTTTACGATCCTTTTGTTACGCCCGATCAGATTGAAAAAGCCGGCTTTGAATGTGTTTCCCTGGAAGAATTGTACCGCAGGTCCGATTACATTACGGTGCATGTCCCCAAGTTCAAAGAAACCATCGGACTGCTGAACAAGGACGCCTTCGAGCAGATGAAAGACGGGGTCATGATCATCAACTGCGCCCGGGGAGGGATCGTCGAAGAAGACGCCCTTCATGATGCCCTGGTGTCAGGAAAAGTGGCCGGCGCTGCACTGGATGTCTTTGAGAGTGAACCTCCCGGCATATGCCCCTTGATTGAACATGAACACCTGATTTGTACTCCCCATCTCGGTGCTTCCACCCAGGAAGCCCAGACAAAAGTGGCCGTGGATGTGGCCGGTCAGATCATTGAATATCTCAAATACGGCACGATTATGAACGCCGTTAATGTTCCATCGGTTACCGGTGATCTTCTTAAAAAACTGAGACCGTTACTGACCCTGGCGGATCATATCGGCAGCCTTCAGACCCAGCTTATCCGGGGACCCATTGAAAAAGTTTCCATTGAATATGCCGGAGACTTCAAGGAACTCGACCTGTCACCGGTTACAACAGCGGTGTTGAGAGGCCTGCTGGCGCCCGTGGTGAAGGATGATGTCAATTTCGTTAACGCCCAGGTCCTTGCAAAGGACAGAGGGATAAAAATCAAAGAGATCGTCAGTGATACCTCCGAAGAATATATCAACCTGATTACCGTCCGCGTTTCGACGCCGAAAGTGACGAACACCGTTTCCGGAACCCTCTTCGGAAAGGATAAAATGAGGATCGTAAAGATTAACAATTTTCGGCTCGAACTTATTCCGGAAGGTCATCTGGCGCTGATATACACCCTTGACAAGCCGGGGGCCATCGGAAGTTTCTCGACACTTCTGGGGAGTAAAAAAATCAGCATCGAGCAGATGCATCTGGGGCGGGAAGAAACCGGAAAGATGAACATTATCTACCTCAAAACCGTTGTCCGCATTTCCGATGCCGTTGTTGATCAGTTGCTTGAATTGCCGCTGATTATATCGGTGACCAGACTCGAATTTGAAGCATAGCGGGGAACAGGGCTTGCCAGGTTTCGGTGAACATATTACCTTAATCGATCATCGAATCTTCAGATCAATCTTTCAGGGCCACAGGAGACAACATCATGAAACCCAGGCGATCAACACTTTCCGTTCCCGGCCACATTGAAAAGATGCATGTCAAAGCGTCTCGACGAAATGTCGATGTGATTATGCTCGACCTGGAAGACAGCGTTCCCGTGGAGGCCAAAGAATCGGCCCGCGCCCAGGTCATTCAATCCATCCATGCTATAGACTGGCAGGCCACCACCCTCACCGTTCGAATCAACGGACTGGACACCCCATTCGGTTACCGGGATCTTCTCGAGGTGGTAGAATCTGCCGGTCCGCGCATCGAGGCCGTGGTGGTGCCAAAGGTTGACCATCCCGGAGACATCCATTTTGTCTGCCGAATGCTTGACGGAATTGAAGCGGCAAAGGGATTTTCGAGCCGTATCAATATCGAAGCCATCATCGAAAGTGCCGAAGGTCTGGAACAGGTGTCTCAGATC
>PKTV01000343.1 GCA_002868985.1 Desulfobacteraceae bacterium
CAGAACTATACTCGATGATGAACTCCAACTCATTGAACATGCTTTTAGACATATGCTGAAAAAGGCCGGATCATGACCCACCAAAAGACGAAATTATTTCACAACCGCTCTTCCAGTAAAGAGTTTCTCCTTTACAAAACAGATGCTAAGCCCCAAAAATATACGGCTAAAGCCCTCTCATCGATTGAGACGAACCGAATTTTAAAAGCACTCCCGGAGATTCTGGTCGGAAAAACCTTTGTCGAAAACGCCCTGGCCCGATTCGAAACTTCAGAGAAATTTGAATCCATGGTCATCAAAATTGACACGCTAAATCATGAAGGTTCTGAAACAGCCGGTAACGACAAAATTGATATCTGGCTTGATGTGGCTAACGTTATTGATTCCATATGCAGGCGTGAAAACGGGATGTGGGGGCGGCTTGACCAGGGAATGCTCGGATGTTTCTTCTCCCCGACAAATCAAACGTCTTCTCTGGAATTTGCCAAAAAAATAAAAAAAATCCTTTCAGAATCTACAGATGAAACCATTTCCATCGGAATCGCCTCCTATCCAACGCTCACCTTCACTAGAGATCAGATCATTGACAATGCCGCAAAAGCGCTTGATCATGCTGCATTCTTTGGCCCAGACAGTATCGTTTCCTTTGATGCCGTAAGCTTGAACATCAGCGGAGACACCCTGTATCAAAATGGAAACATTGACGGCGCCATTGCGGAATTCAAAACAGCGATATCGCTCGACACTTCAGATGTCAACATTCGCAACAGCCTGGGGGTATGTTATGGTATTTTAGGCGATTCCAAGAAAGCGTTGAAAGAATTTCAAGAAGTTCTCCGGCTGGATCCCAATGAAATTATGGCAATGTACAACATTGGCTTGCTGAACATGTTGAACAACAAACTCCCTGATGCGTTGAAATACTTTCTGGATGCAGACAGGAAAAAAGAAGAGGATATCTTTGAAGTTGCTTTTCAAATCGGAAGGGTTTATCTGGACATGGGAAAGTCGGAGTTGGCAAAAGAATTCCTCGAAAAGGCTGTAAAATTGAATCCGGAGTCCCGGTCTGCCCTGAATTCTTTGGGTGAATGCTACACTGCCTTGAATATGACAGATGAAGCGATCTCCGTCTATAAAAAGGCCATTCGAAAAAACCCGAACGATGCCGAAGCGTTATCAGCCTTAGGTTGTCTGTTTGACCTTTTGGGTGAAAATCCCGAAATTACAACGATCTTTTGTCAGCAAAGTATCGATATTGCACCCGAAAACGGCCTTTATCGATACCGGCTTGGCAGTCTTTACCTTAAAAGAAACCAACTTGAAGACGCCTTAATACAGTTCCAAAAGGCGCAAGATTTAGGATACGACGCCAGGAAAATGATTAAAAAAATAACGAAATTGATTAAGGATACATGATACTGGAGGCAGAATCAGGTGTCAGATGTCAGGGGTCAGGGTATCATATGGTTTGAACTTAGGGGCTTCGCCCCAACTGGGATAGTGGAATAATGGAGTAATGGAATGATGGGTTCGAAGGAGCTTTTCACAATTAAAATAGATTGTCCGCGTCCTTATTCCCAATATTCCAGCATTCCAACATTCCATTCTTCCTTAAAAAGTTTCTTTCAGCCTGCTAACTACAAAGCTTTTTAGCCATATTCTGGTGCGAAACTTGATGTTTTAAAATGGTGGTTAATAATGAAAAACATTATCCTGAATACACTTAAAGAGAGCGTTGACGTCAAAGACCGATTCATAAAAGAAAACATCGATCTCATTCAAAGGACAGCGGACATCCTCGCCTCGTGTATTACCTCCGGTCATAAAATCCTACTCTTTGGCAATGGAGGGAGTGCAGCAGATGCCCAGCATATCGCCGCTGAATTCGTCAACCGGTTCCAAATCGAACGTCCGCCGCTTGCAGCCCTGGCATTGACCACCGATACATCCATCATCACCAGCATCGGAAACGACTATCATTTTGATGACATATTCTTTAAACAAATTTTAGCTTTAGGAAGAAAGGACGATATCGCCATTGGGATCAGCACCAGCGGCAACTCCAAAAATGTTATCAAAGCCGTTCACGCAGCAAAAAATATCGGGATCTTCACCATTGGACTCACCGGTCGTGGTGGTGAACTGGCCGAGTGCGCAGATCATGTTTTTTCTGTAAAGTCAGATGTAACTGCGAGGGTCCAGGAAGCCCATGCCATATTGGGTCATATCTTGTGCGACCTTGTGGATCGGATTTTGTTTCCGGAAAAGTTCAGTGAATAATCATTACAATTTAGGAAACGTTATGTCACATAAATTTGAACCGATAGATTTGAGCGGGGTAAAAACATACCCGCTTTCCCAACGAAAAAGCAAAGTATCCACAGCCGCTTTTGCAAAAATATGGCAAAAAGGGGCTAATTTCAAAGACTTCCTTGACCGGCTTCCGGATATCCTTGCCGGAAATCATCTTAAAACCGTCATCTCATCCACCGCAAAAGCGTTTCAAGAGGATAAAACCATCGTTTTTGCCATGGGAGCACATGTCATTAAAGTGGGTCTAAACCCCATTGTTATCGATCTCATGGAGCGCGGAATTATCACGGCTGTCGCTATGAATGGTGCCGGAATTATTCATGATCTTGAACTGGCCATGGCGGGACAAACATCAGAGGATGTATCCGCATCCATCGGAAACGGCACCTTTGGTATGGCCCATGAAACAAGTGCTTTTTTATGTGACGCCATCTGTCGCGCCGGAAAAACATCCAGTGGACTCGGGGAAACCATCGGGGCCGCAATGATCGAAAAAAAACTGCCCTTTTTAGAACACAGCATCCTTGCTTCAGGCCTCCGGTTCGGTATACCCGTGACGGTGCATGTGGCATTTGGAACCGACATTATTCATATGCATCCCGGGTTTGATGCAAAAGCAGCCGGTGAAACCACCCACAGAGATTTTCGAACCTTCGCATCCGTGGTGAGTACACTTGAAAAGGGTGTTTATTTCAATGTTGGATCTGCAGTCATACTGCCGGAGGTTTTTCTAAAAGCCGTAACATTGGCACGGAATTTAGGACATCAGTTGAATGATTTCACCACAGTGAACATGGACTTCATCCGGCAATACCGTCCGATGACCAATGTGGTGAATCGGCCAACCGCCGACGGTGGTCAGGGATTCCACTTGACGGGCCATCATGAAATTATGCTGCCGCTCATTGCTGCCGGAATTATCGAGGAAATCGAATAACTTATATTCAACATCAGAAACAACAAAAGGTTGATATAACCATATATATGATTATATTATCTATCAAACTTGAGTAAATAAATTTAGGGATCGGAAAGTTTTTATTGTAAACACACAAATATCAGCCTCCGGCGAGGAGAGCGGAATGGATAATCTTTTTTTTTAATGCGTGTACTGTTTGAGTGGTTTAGGGATCGTTAGAAAGAACAGACGCATACCGAAATATTTTTACAGCAAAAAAGTATCTATTTTAAGTTGAACCCATTGTTTTCATGTTGAATTCTGTTCTTTCCTTTACGATCCTTTAACTACGAGTTTACACGGTTTAAAAAAAAAGATTATCCATGGAGCGATTTAACAAATAAAAACACCCCGACCCCTAAAATCAATTAAGGAGTAAACACTAATGCCGATTTATGAATACCATTGCGATAAATGCAATAAAGATTTTGAGTGCCTGGTTTTCGGGAACGAACAACCCGATTGCCCGTCGTGCAATAACAAAAAAGTGAAAAAATTGATGTCTGCATCTACCTTTTACAGTAGGGGTGGGCATGGAGAAACCGTCAAAGCTGCCGCCGGAGCATCATCATGCACCGGATGTGCCGCAACCAGCTGTACAAGTTGTGATCACTGATGGACAAAACACTAAAAATAGGAACCAGAGGAAGCAAACTCGCGCTCTGGCAGGCAAACTGGGTCAAATCAGCCCTTGAGGGCAAAGATTCCTCCCTTTCTATCGAACTGGCAATAATAAAGACAAAAGGAGACAAGATTCTCGATGTGCCCCTTGCCAAAGTGGGCGGCAAAGGACTTTTTGTCAAAGAAATCGAAGACGCACTTTTAAACGAAAAAATAGACCTTGCTGTGCACAGCATGAAGGATATGCCGGGTGAGATACCGAAAGGGTTATGTATCGGCGCAATCCCTGAGCGAGAAATTCCTCAAGATGTTCTGATTTCCAGAAACAAAAAGCGCCTTTCAAAACTGGATCCTGGTGCCAAAATCGGCACCAGCAGCCTTCGGCGCAAGGCACAGCTTCTTTATGCCAGACCGGATCTGGTCATACTGCCTTTAAGAGGGAATCTTGATACGCGTCTTAAAAAGCTCGAAACTGAAAATCTTGATGCCATCATCCTGGCGGCGGCGGGTGTCAAGCGCCTGGGACTTGAAAACAGAATAACCGAATACCTGGATGAAAACATCATGCTTCCGGCAGTCGGTCAGGGAGCGCTCTGTATTGAAATCAGGCAACATGATCCTGAAGTAGAATCGATTGTTAAAAAATTAGAGCACCATCAAACGAGAACGATAATTATGGGAGAACGTGCCTTTTTAAATCGTCTTGAAGGCGGTTGTCAGGTCCCCATTGCAGCTCATGGAAAAATCGAAAAAAACATATTTACGATTTGCGGTCTTGTTGCAACAATTGACGGAAGAACCCTCATCAAAGAAACGCTTTCAGGGCCTATAGATTCACCAGAAATCATCGGTGTAAAACTTGCCGAGCGTCTCGTTTCAATGGGGGCAGAAACAATAATGGAAAACCTTAAAGCGGATCTAAATCTAAACTATGAAAGGTAAAGTCTATCTTGTTGGCGCCGGTCCGGGTGATCCGGGGCTTATTACTGTAAAAGGGTTGGAATGTATCAAACGAGCGGATGTTCTCATCTACGATTTTCTTGCATCCTCAGTTTTATTAAAACATGCTTCGAAAAATGCAGAGATCATCTATGTGGGTAAAAAAGGAAGTGATCATACTTTTTCCCAGGACAGTATCAACGCCCTTATCGTTGAAAAAGCTAAAATCGGTTTAACTGTTACTCGACTTAAGGGGGGGGATCCTTTTATATTCGGCCGCGGCGGAGAAGAAGCGGAAGTATTGATCCAGGCTGGAATACCATTTGAAATCGTACCCGGTGTCACGTCGGCCATAGCCGCCCCGGCCTATGCCGGGATCCCACTGACCCATAGAAAATTTACCTCTACACTTGCTTTTGTAACCGGCCATGAGGATCCAACAAAAAAAGAATCGAGTATCGATTGGAAAGCACTTGCCAAAGGAATCGGGACCCTTGTTTTTCTGATGGGAGTCAAAAACCTGCATCATATCAGAGAAGGCCTTATTAGCCACGGTATGCACCCCGATACGCCCGCAGCCCTTATTCGCTGGGGAACCACCGCCAAACAAGTCACTGTTACAGGAACAATCGACACGATTGTTGAGCTCAAAAATGCCAATGATATCAAACCACCCGCTATTCTTGTTGTCGGTCACGTCGTAGGGTTAAGAAAAAAAATGAAATGGTTTGAAACCAGACCTCTGATGGGACGAAGCATCGTGGTAACCCGGTCCAGGGAACAGGCCAGCGACCTGGTCAAACGTCTTTCCGATTTAGGTGCAGAATGTTTGGAATGCCCGACGATAACGGTCGTCCCACCGGACGACTTAAAGCCCCTGGACATGGCCATTGAAAATCTTTCTTCTTATGACTGGCTGATGTTTACCAGCGTCAACGGCGTTAATTTCTTTTTTAATCGCCTTTTTGAAAAAAACAAAGATGTTCGAGCGCTGAATCATGTCCGAACAGCGGTTATCGGGCCGGCTACCGCCAAAAGACTTTTCGATTTTGGATTCCAAAGTGATATTCTTCCCGAAAGTTATAAGGCAGAATCCGTTGTTGAGGCATTTGCCAAAGAAGATATCATCGGAAAAAAGATATTGCTGCCACGTGCAAAAGAAGCAAGGCAGATATTGCCTTTAGAGTTGACAAAAATGGGAGCTGTTGTTGATGATATTACAGCATACCATAACCAGGCGGTTAAAGACGACGCTGATATCGTTTTAAAACGACTTAAAGAACACACCATAGATATGGTTACATTTACAAGCTCGTCCACCGTAAAAAACTTTCGTGCCCTTCTTCCAACTGAGGGTTTGGACAACCTGATTCAAGGTGTCACGATTGCCAGCATCGGTCCCATAACTGCCGATACCGCCCGCAACCTTGGATTTGATGTTCATATCGTTGCAGAATCTTACACCATCGACGGACTGTGTGAGGCTATTCAGCAATATTATCACCCAAGCTGAGCGATTGCCGAGTTTACCGAATCTGCGGCGTTATGAGACATTTGCAGTAGCAGACTACGGTTGCATGTCTCATGCCTTGCATCTTCGGCAAACTCGACAATCGCTCAATTTAGGTATCATAAAACTTAAATTTATAAATATATTTATTTCGACCTGCGACTTCAAAGGTTTTTTAGCCATATTTGGCTGAAAAACCTTTAGAAATTACTAAATATTATAATAGCTTAGTCCTTTGAAACAAATCAATTTCAAAGAAGCTTCAGGTATGATTAAATTTTTGACTGGAAGCTGTCTGAGTGGATTAGGGATCGTTTTGAAAGAACCATTGACGATTTAACTTTATGGATGAACCCCCCTGATAAAGCAGAAACCTTTATTAATAGCCCGGGCAGTTTCTTTCATTACGAGCCCTTATTCA
>PKTV01000576.1 GCA_002868985.1 Desulfobacteraceae bacterium
CCGCTTGCGGGGCGGTGAGGCGGACAAGAACAAAGTTATTTCGGCCCGCTACTTCAATGGCTTTTTAGAAATATTGGCGTGCGAAACTTGAGTTATAAGTGTTTTCAAATATTTCTCTGCTTCAGAGATTTCTCGCTCGCTGAAGACACGAATATTGTTTTCTTCCAAAAGGGCGGCAGTAACCCCTTTTCCCGGTTTTTTAATTCCGGAAAAACTTCCGTCATAAATATAACCGCTCCCGCATGAAGGACTCCCTTCTTTAAGAATCGCAAGCCTGATTCCCAATGAACTGACAAGTTCAAGTGCTTTTTGGGCACCATCTAAAAAATATTTAGTAACATCTTGTCCGTTGATATCGATGACCTTTTTATGACCGTTCAAGACCTGACTGCCATCACCTCCGGATATCTCCGACCGGGGCCTGGGCACAGGAAGTCCTCCGGCAACTTCAGGACAAATGGCTACGACGCATTCTCGGCGATTCCAAGACGTTAGAACATGACTTTCAACGCTTTTAACAATACCATTGTAACGCACACGTTCTCCTACGAGACAGGCACTGACAAGTATTTTTTCCATTTTCATTTATGGTTGTTTAAAAACAGGTTTTTATTTGACGGCCTCAATTTTTTATATTTTACATAAAAATAGGTTGCAAATTATAATTTCTGTTGTTAAAGCGAGCAAACTTTTCCCCTAATTGATCGAAAGCCAATGACACCCCATCTTCTTCGTTATCAAGGGCTTGCAGTAGACGACTACGACTACGCCCTTGATGCCTCGAATACGGGGCATCCTCGACTTTCGCTAAATTAGGGTTTCAATGAATCATTAGTTTATTATGACCACTTCGGAAGAAGAGCCGGAGTATCCACAATGTCTGACATATTATTTTCCAATTTTCAATTGGAAGAAGACACGGAATATTTTTTATACATCGGTGAGCTTAAAAACTACGGCCTAAACACCTATCTGAAAGAAGCCCTGTCTCACATTTTCAGCCGCAAATTCGATTTTATCGCCATCGTACCAGATGTTTTTGAACAGTACGATTATGAAAACCTGATTGTAATCAATCCCCATGCCAAAACCCTTGAATGTCAATACGGCACTCATGTCTCTTGTAGGGTTTCGAGCGAAGAATTTGCGGCCGTGGTTTCAAAAGACCGCCGGATCCACTCCTTGATTAAAAGACTCTTGAATCGGCAGGAACATATTTATATTTACATGTATGAAAGTATTCCTGAGATGACCCTCGATGAAATCCCGAGTATATCCATTCTGGGGCCCGATAAAAATATTGCCAAACAGCTTAACAGCAAAATCTATCAGTATCAACACTTGAAAGATATACTCCCTGTTGTAGATTTTCGTATTTGCCATGGATTCGATTCGCTCATCCAAACAACCCAAGAACTTAGCAAATCATGGCGGAATGGACTTTTTGTGTGCCGGGAATACAGCGCAGCCGGTGTGAACAGTATTGTTGCCCGTGGTATTGATGATATAAAAGATAAGTTCAACGCACTGGACGAGCCCTACCTGATCAGCCGATTCATTCCCCACGAACATGATCCAACGGTGCTGGCCGTTGTTGCCGGTGAAGAGGATGTTTATATTGCCGGGGTTGCGGATCAGCGCATCGAACAAGGGACCCGGTTCACCGGTTCTGTCTTCCCATCGGTGCTGGATAAAAAAATTATTGAAAGACTACACGAATATACCAGAATTATAGGTGGATGGCTTGCTCGAGAAGGATACAGAGGTATATTCGGATGTGATTTTCTTGTAGATGACAACGATGAGATTTTTTTCATAGAAATTAATGCCCGAAAGCAGGGAACTACATTGGAATTTTGCTGCACCCTTGAACAGTCTCTTCCTTCGGGATCTCCCATGTTGCCGGAGCTTGAATTTTATGCCGTAACAGAAGGACTGTTTCCGGCCAATACTGTAGAAATGAAATCAAATCCTAAAGATTTGCACTGGGGAACATATAATTATAAAATCCATGGTACAGCCCAAACTGACGGCTACATTCCCCAGAGCACACAGGAACGCCAAGCGTTCAAGAAAGTCGCAGAGGGAAAATTGAAGAAGGACTTCCTTATCTTAGAGCATACCGGATGTGATTTTATTTTGGCCGATGGTGCATTTATTGCCCGCATCGTCGCTTTGGGACATCACCGATCCGATGTTCAACAAGGCCTGAACCAGGGACGAAAAACCATTGACCTTACCATCATCAAAAAACTGGATTCGGAGGATTCAAATGAATAACACGAACTCAGCAGAGGAAAGTATGGACCAATTTACCCGGGAACTTTTCGAAGATCTTTTCAGCCCAGCCGATCAAAAGATTTCAGAACCTCCGAAAATTCATGAAAAACTGGCCTTAGAAATAGACGCTCTTTTTAAATCCACCGAAAACATTGAACTGACAGGTCCAGTTATTGATCTTTTCTCTCGCCTAAAAAAAATAAAAAAAGAACTGAATATTTCGCCGGATGTTTTTGGTATCTCAAAGGAGGCCCTTGCGTTGCTCGCCGTCAAACATCGACATCTGGATGAGCATGGGGTGACTGTGGGCGGCAGGGTCAATCAGGCCCTTCCCATTGTTGAACAGGCAAATGAGAGGGTGGTCGATTATCTGAAAAAAAAGACGACAGAAGCGCCGAGCGGCATCGAATTGTGGGACAGCATCCAGGAAAATGTTCGTCGCATAAAATCGATTCTGAATATAGATAACGACGAATGGAACTCCTATTCCGGACAGTTAAAACATTGCATTGACTCTGTGGAAAAACTTTCAAAAATAATCGATCTTCCATCTCAGATTATTAAAGAACTGAGCCGGGTGACCCAGAGTTACCGCATGCGCCTGACCCCTTACTATGCCAGCCTGATTCAGCCTGATCGAGCGAATGATCCGGTCCTTTTACAATCTGTTCCCACCGGTGAAATGGTCGATAACATCGGCGTCGAGATCCCGCCGGTGGCGGCAGACCATTCACCGGCCCGGCTGATCGATCAATTTTATCCGAGGGTTCTCACCATCAAGGCCACCAACATGTGTGCCATGTATTGCACCCACTGTCTGCGTATTGCCCACATCGGGAAAAAAGACCGCATTTATTCCGATAACGCCTATGAAGAAGCCTTAAACTATATTCGCAATAACGCACACATTCGAGATGTCCTTGTCACCGGTGGAGATGCATTTGTCCTTCCCAATCGAATGATTAAAAAACTTTTAAAGGCCTTGGACGACATCGATCATGTAAAGATGAAACGCCTCGGCACCAGAATTACGGTCACAACCCCCTGGCGAGTCGACACCGAACTTCTTGAAATCCTCGAAGAGAGCAATGACAAAAAGCCGGTGAGGGTGGTCACACAGATTAACACGGCCCAGGAAATTACACCGATTTCTAAAAATGCCTTTAAACGCATCTCTAAAAGCGTCAGTGCTGTGTTGAACCAGGCCGTTCTTTTAAAAGGAATCAACGATACCAAGGTGAAAATGTGGAAACTGTGTGAGACCATCCAGGAAAGTTATGTCCGACCGTACTATATTTTTAACTGCAGCTATCGAAATCCCCAGTTTACCCACTTCAGAGTGCCCGTAGAAAAAGGAAGAGATATCGTGGAAAGCATGTACGGCAATATCTCCGGTGATGCAATTCCTCGATATATCGCCACTGCCGGCGGTAAAATTCCTTTGCACAGAAGTAACGTCCTGGATCATGAGGGGTCTGACATTGTTATGAAAAAACCGTGGAGCAATGAAAAAGTCAGATATCCGGATGCCGATCCTAATGAATACGCCAGTCAAAACTTTTCATTTACCAAACTGAGTTGATGATTCCTATTCAATACACAATTTTTCTATCACCAAAATCGAATCGACATCACCGGGCATATTCCCGGTCCCGACCAAATCGAAACCGTCGAATTAACGAGTAAATATGAAATCCGTAGACTTATTGCCGGAAACCCTGTCAATGCAGAACTGCCGATTATGCTTCGATCATCTGATTTCGCATCAACTATTTATTGGGTTGAAATGAAAAACTTTGGAAAAACAACCAAATTCATCTTGATATTGTCATATAAAACAGATGTAATGAAATAAACAAGCTTCTGAATTTAAATTAAAAAAAGGTGAAGCAAACATGGCAAGTATTAAAAAAGTCCAGCAAAAACTAAAGGAAACGACCCTTACCAAAATTTTTTTTACCGATCTCAACGGCAGAATCATGAATCTGCCGATAAATCCCGACAACATTGAGTCGATCATAGCAAATGGAATCGGTTTTGATGGAAGCTCTGTTGCGGGATACGCGACTGTTGATAGTAGTGACAGGCTTCTTTTTCCAGATCCGGAAAGTTTTCGAGTTGTGGAATTTGGGGATAATAAACGCGGTTTCTTTATAGGACATGTTTATGACGATCAAGAATCTCGTGCACAAGTCGATCCCAGATCTGTTCTGGAAGGTATTCTGAAAAAGGCGGAAACAGAGTATGGCTTCAAGTTTCTAGTTGGTCCTGAACATGAATTTTTTCTGCTTCGCGAAAATGAACGCGGTGAAAAAGTTCATTCTGACAAAGCCGGTTACTTTCAGGCAACTCCCCATGATAAGGGAGAACTGGTACGGAACAAAATTATTGTAATACTCAAAGCATGTGGAATACAGTTCGAGAAAGCGCATCATGAGGTGACACCTTCACAGCATGAAATCAACCTGGAGTGTACAGACCCCTTGAATGCAGCAGACCGAACAATACTTTTCAACTATATAACCCAGATGGTTGCTTTAGAGTTCGGTTATCACGCGACGTTCATGCCTAAACCATTCGACGATTTCAACAGAAATGCATTCCATATCCACATTTCTATGCAGAATCTTGATGGAAAAAACATGTTTTACGATGCAGATAGTGACGATAATATAAGCAATACCTGCAAAAAATTTATTGCCGGTATTTTGCAATATGCCAGAGAAACCTCTATCATCATGGCCTCAACTTTCAATTCATATAAGGCATACGTGTTGGATAGGGAAGCACCCATTATCAGAGGCTGGGGGTTCAGGAATAGAAGCTCTATGGTCAGGGTGCCTTATAGCTACAACCCCGAAAACACACGGATTGAACTCAGAAGCCCTGACCCGGCAGGCAACCCTTATCTTCAAATTGCCACATTAATTGCCATGGGGCTTAAAGGTATAAAAGGAGATCTCAACTGTGGTCAAGCGGATATCGGGAGCACATATAAAAAGAAATATCGATACCGTGTATGGGACAAGCGGTTCTTGCCTAAAAGCATGTACGAGGCCCTGGTTGAAGCCGAAAGAAGTAAATTTATGAAAGAAATTTTAGGGGAACAAATTTACAACGCATACATGTCCCTTAAGATAAATGACTGGGAAGATCATAGAGTCCATATTACCCCAAGAGAACTCAATAAATATCTTAGCATATAAAATCTTATTCAGACAAAAAGGAAGCAAAAAAGACAGCTGAATATTAAATCAATAAAGGAGAAACACATAATGGAAGAGTGGGTCGAACAACTCCAAAACAGTGTGAACACACTTGATCGCTTAAAAGCCCTCATCAACGTCACACCGGAAGAAGAAGCGGCCATCAATACCCTCCACACCAAATGGGGGACAACGCCCTATTTTGCTTCTTTGATGGATCCAAACAACCCTGATTGCCCGATACGCAAACAGGTTATCCCATCAATGAAAGAAACGAAGAATAAATATGGAATCCCCGATTATTTGATTTGGAAAGAAAACCGTGACACCGACGAAGTCAGGCCAGACTGTATTGCCAGACAGTATTATGACCGCATCGCATTTACCGTTACGGATGTCTGTGCAAATTACTGCCGTCACTGTTTCCGTAAAGAACTCGTGGTCGATCGTAATCTCAAACTTAGATTCGATTTTGAAGAAGGTATCGAGTGGATCAATGAACATGAGGAAATTCGAGATGTTCTCATTACCGGCGGTGATCCTTTCATACTTTCAGACCAAAAAATTGAATATCTTATTCGAAAGCTAAGAGAGATCTCCCATATAGAAATGATTCGATTCGGAACGCGAACACCGATTGTGTTGCCGCATCGAATCACCGACGGTCTCAAAAAAATACTCAGCGGTTTTCACCGGGTGCCCATATGGATAAATACACAATGTAATCATCCCAAGGAAATTACCCAAAAGACGGCAGAGGCCGTTTACGGTCTTCTCTCCTGCGGTGTGAACGTCGGCAATCAGGCCGTGTTGCTAAAAGGAATCAATGATGATGTGGAGACCTTCAGAAAACTGCATCAAAAGCTTTTAGCCGTTAGAATCCGGCCATATTATGTTTTTTACTGCGAACCTGCACCAGGAATCGATCATTTTCGCACACCGGTCGAAAAAGGAGCCGAACTTATTAGAGATGCACTGCGGGGTCACACGACCGGGCTTGCCCAACCCATGTATGTCATTGCAACGAATATCGGCAAAATTCCTTTAATGCCTGATTATTATATTGTCGATAAAAATGAAAAAGAATATAAGCTAAAGAATTATCAGGGGCTATATACAACTTGGCCGAATATTCCTGAATAGAAGTGACTATCCAACGCCGCATAATTACATTCCTAAAAGAACACCATCGGGATATGTTCGCCCTTCTCGAAAAGATGGTTCTGATTCAAAGTGGAACGTACAATAAACACGGCGTGGACCGG
>PKTV01000561.1 GCA_002868985.1 Desulfobacteraceae bacterium
CTTCCCAGCGAAACAAGTTTCAATCTTTCAGTTCGAATCTTCAAGAAAGCATTGCCAATGCATTATCATGGACGTCAAAAGACAGCGTTATCAATACAGATGTGATAGAAACAGCCCTGGATGCCTTTTCCTCAAGGTTCGACAAAGATCTTGGAGGATTTAGCCCGGCACCCAAGTTTCCGTCTCCATCCATTCAGAATTTTTTATTTGCCCATTATTTTTACGATAAAAATGGTATTAAAAAAGACAAAACCGCCCTTTTGATGGGCACTGCGACGCTGCGTGCCATGGCAAACGGCGGCATTTATGATCAATTGGGGGGCGGGTTTCATCGCTATTCCACGGATGCCAAATGGCATGTTCCCCATTTTGAGAAAATGCTGTATGACAATGCCCAGCTGTTAAGAAATTATCTGGATGCTTTTTTGATTACCGGTGACAGGTTTTTTGAGAAAATTGCCAGGGAAACGGCAGATTATGTTCTGCGAGATATGACACACCTTGACGGCGGTTTTTATTCGGCTGAAGATGCAGACAGTCTTCCTACTGGAAAGAATTTGGAAGATACAAACAAAAAGAAAGCTGAAGGCGCATTCTATGTGTGGGAACAAAAAGAGATTAAAGATCTGTTGGGTGACGGTCCGGGAGAAATATTTTCATATCGCTATGGCGTAAAACCCGAAGGGAATGCCGAATTTGATCCTTTTAATGAATTTAGAGGAAAAAATATTCTATTCAACGCGCATTCCATTGATGAAGTTGCCAAAAAGTTCGATTTGTCAAAAGAAGACATCGAAACCTCGCTTATTCAGTCAAAATTAAAACTTCTGGCAGTGCGCTCAAAAAGACATAGGCCGCATCTTGACGACAAAGTTTTGACTTCGTGGAACGGACTGATGATATCTGCTCTTTCCAGATCTTACCAGGTTTTGGGAGAAAAAAGATACCTTGAAGCAGCAAGAAATGCGGCGATATTTTTGAGAAAAAACCTTTATGATGACAAGACCAACACATTGTTAAGAAGGTGGCGTCAGGGTGAAAGAAAAATTGCCGGTATGGCCGATGACTATGCTTTTCTAATCCAGGGCTTAATAGACCTTTATGAAGCCGATTTTGATCCAGGCTGGATCGAATGGGCACTTAAACTGATGGACGATCAGATACAGCTGTTTTACGATGCAGAAAACGGTGGTTTTTTTATGACCCGAAAGGGGCATGATAAAACGATTGATCTTCGGATCAAGGAGGATACGGACAATGTAATACCTTCAGCCGCATCGGTGGCGGTGTCGAATGGATTGCGCCTGGCAAAGTTTGCCGATTCAAGGGGATATTCGGTTGTTGTGGAGCAAACTTTAAAAAGTATTTTGGCAAGAATTCATTCTCAGCCGGATTCGGCACCGGAACTTCTGGTTGCTCTGATCACATCACTGACCCAACCGGTTGAAGTGATTATTATCGGAGAACGGAACACTGCGGAAACGCGATCCATGCTGAAAACCGTAAATTCAGTATATTATCCCGGGAAAATTGTGCTGTTGGTGGATAATGACACCACTCAAGACAGGCTGGCCCAATATCTTCCATTTATCGCATCGGTCAAAAAGATTGACGACAAAACAACGGCTTATGTTTGTACAGACAAAACATGCAAACCACCGGTTACGGATCCTGAAGCAGTGAAAAAATTGCTGAATTGACGCACAATAAAGAAGATCTGTCGTCTATACATATTGTTTTGATTTGTGAAGGGTAGGAGACGATCATGGACTTTGTTGATGTAATAAACAATAGGTGCACAGTGAATTATTTTGCTCCGGTGAAGAGATTGTTGTAAATTTTTACTAAATATGAGATAAGGAATACTTTAAGTTAGAATACGAGACTTTTTTAGCCGTACAACCTTACAACAATCTTTATGAGTCCATACCCGCTTTCAATTTTAAACGACTTTGACAAAAGACGGCGGAATTCTATACTACAATAGAAATGATGCCAAAAAAATCGAAGCCAAATCCGAATAAAAGGAAATTCACATGTCTGAAAAACCGATTAAACTGTATTCTTTGAGCACTTGCAGTCACTGTAAATCGACCAAGAAATTTTTAAGTGACTGCACCATCTTATATGAATTTGTCGATGTCGATCTTTTAGAGGGAGAAGAACGTCAGGCCATACTGGAAGACGTTAAAAAATTCAACCCGAAATGCTCTTTTCCGACCATCATCATTGGAGATACGGTCATTGTAGGGTTTAAAGAAGAGGAAATCAAGGAGGCGCTGGGTTTGTAATGGAAGTCGAAAAACTTTATGAAATGTTAAAAAAAATTCAGGAACCAAAGGGATACAATTTTAACATTGATAAAAAACGGGTATTTGAACTGCTGGAGGCGCTGATTAAAAATAAAGATCGCTATGGCTATATGGTATGTCCTTGCAGACTGGCTTCCGGGAGTAAAGAAAATGACAGGGACATTATCTGCCCATGCGTTTACCGGAAACCGGATGTTGAAGAATACGGGAGTTGCTATTGCAACCTTTATGTTTCAACAGATTGGAATCAGAATAAAATTCCCCATGAATATGTCCCCGAGCGGCGCCCCCCTGAAAAAATCATGTTTTAATTCAAGTGTCACATCCGGATTATGATTTTACCTTCCCGCCAGTCGAAGATGCCGCTTTGTCGTAGATCCCGCTTGCGGTGCGGGGCGGTGAGGCGGACAAGAAAAAATTTTCACGGTCTGTTGCGCTTTTTTGACGTCGTCAAAAATAAGGCTGTAGCCCCAAGGGCGGAGAGCTTCTTCAAACAGCTTGATCCTGCTGCTCCTTCTTTTTGATATGTTTTATTTGTTCTCTCTGTTGAATGCGTCTATCTAAACCCTTTCTACGATCTATACTGGATCTGCACTCAGGAATGTGTAAAGCATAAGAAAATCTTCGGCGATCAGTCCCTGAGCGCCTACCGTCATTATCGAGTGATATTTTTCTGCTCATGATAACAACTTTCAATATTTCAGGATCATAACTTATCGTTATCGTAATATAAAGAATTTGACCCCTATTAGATGCAAATATCGTGCAAAAGCAATATGTTTAATGCATTTAATAGATAAGGTGTAGTAAGATCATATAGATAGAAAAATTTTGCTAATGACAACAATGATGATTTTATAACGACAATCGTGAGGGTTATGTAATATGTTACTTAATAATTAGGTGGTTTTTTATATAGTCATAATAACAAGGGGGGCTGTCGGCAGAATTTAAAAAAAATAAGAGACGAGAAGTTCAAAAAGAAGGCCCGAACGAATCGGGCCTATCAATTGTAAAAAATATCTCAAAGGCAAATCAGTCCACAATCAAACATCGTGCTTGATTTTTGCAAGCACCTCGGAAGTGGGCTTTGGCAGTCCAGCGATTCTCCATGCGACAATCGGGTCAGGGAATTGCTGATAATGGCAATCTTTTGTTTGCTTGACATTCTTGCACACGGCACGGAGTATGGGGAATGCCTCGAATTTTTTGTAATAGTCCCTCATGAATTTAAGAATCTCCATTCTTTCCTGGGTCAAAGGACATTCCTGGGAAACCCCTTCTTTGTCGGCCAACGCACAGGCGATATTCTCGTTCCAGTCTTCAAAGTTGCGCAGATATCCTTCACCATCCAAATCGATGTTAAGATCTACATGTTCAAGTGTCATAATACGTTACCTCCTGTAATAGTTATTTACGCTAATTTCGTATCCGAATATGGTTAAAAAGTTTTTGACACAGCGGTCCGAAATAAATTTTTTGAGAAAAAAATATTACTTTAAAAATTTTTCCGGCCTGCTTCCCTTTACTGGATTAGCTGAAAATAAAGGGTGTGAAACGTAAGTATTTAAGTAAAAGTAAGGATGACCGGAACGTTGTCAAGACGGGATCCAGTTAGATCCCGGGTTGCTTGGAAAGACTGAAAAGTCGATAGGGTTTTGTTTCTTTGACCTGAAGAAGAATGCGTAAATACTTTAATACCTTAATCTTTCATGAAAATTGATGAAAAAAAAGAACATCATCCGATTTACCATTTGAGTAAAATGTATGATGCTATGATGTTGTTTAAACCCTATTCAAATAAAGATTTTCATCAATTTTCATGCAAGATTCAGGTAATAGCCTGGTAGAGGTTCTTGGCGTGGTAGGAACTCCGGACAAACGGTCCGCTGGCCACTTCGACAAATCCCATTTCAAGAGCAATGTTGCGCCAGTTGTCAAATTCTTTCGGCGGAATATAGCGTTCAACGGGAAGATGGGCTTTGGTGGGTTGCAGATACTGGCCCATGGTCACCAATTGACAACCTGCATCGAGAAGGTCCTTTAGCGCATTGAGGATCTCCTCGGGTTGCTCTCCAAGGCCGAGCATCAGGCCGGATTTTGTAATGATAGTTGAATCAAAAACGACAACCTGCCTTAAAAGATCAAGGGAACGCTGATAGATTGCTTCCGGCCGGACGAGGGTATAAAGGCGGGGAACCGTCTCTATGTTATGATTTAACACATCCGGTCGAACCTCGGTAATACTTCTCAAAGCATCGTAATTTCCCTGAAAGTCGGGAATTAACAGCTCGATAAGTGCGTGTGGAACCTTTCGACGGATTTCTTTAACTGTCCGGGCAAAAAAGGAGGCGCCACCGTCGGTAAGATCATCTCGGGTAACCGAAGTGATGACAACGTAGTCCAGATTCAAATTCTCAACCACTCCGGCAATCCTGAGCGGTTCCTCCGGGTCCGGGAAACGGTTTGGGCCGTGGGCAACAGCGCAAAACCGACAGTTGCGCGTACAGTGATCACCCATAACCATAAAAGTTGCGGTCTTACGGGAAAAGCATTCCCATATGTTGGGACATTGTGCTTCCTGACAAACGGTATGAACTTTTGCGTTGTTTATCAGGGTGCTGACCTCTTCACAGATGAATCCAGCCGGCAACCTCTGCTTGAGCCAGGAGGGGGGTTTTACCTTTTGTTCTTCGGCCGCTCGATTCGATGTCATAATGACCTCGATCGTTTCATAAAAACATTTTCAGCGTCACAGCAATTTACAAGATGATTCAGCTTGTTATCATCAATCCTGACAAGGTCGAACCCGAAAACGGATTCAAAATGATGCGTTACGACCTCTCGAACTTGACTCATGGATATTTTTTGCGATAATTCTTTTTCCATGGATGTGACCCCAACATCGGTTAGTCCACATGGATTGATCCATTTAAACGGTTTCAGCGACAGGTTGACGTTCAGTGCAAAACCGTGAAAGGAGACGCCCCGTTTGATAGAAATACCGACGCTGCCGAGTTTTTTGCCTGCAACCCAGATTCCCCTGTTGACGGGATTCCTCTTTGCGGGTATGCCCCGATCTGAAGCCGTTCGAAGCATGATTTCTTCAAGATTCGCTACGTAATCCATCACCGTCAGGCCGGCTTTGGTCAGATCGATGATGGGATAAACGACCAATTGGCCCGGACCGTGGAACGTAATATCGCCCCCCCGTTCAACAGGTATGACCGGAATCTTTTTTCTTTCCAGAAAAGCTCTTGAAGCCTTCAGGTTTTCTATACCAGCCCTTCGACCCAGTGTAAAAACAGGAGGATGTTCTAAAATTAAAACTACATCATTTTCGATAGCACCGGTTTGTCGGGCAAGGACAATATTTCGCTGTAGATCCAGCGCTGTCCTGTATTCCATCAGCGAAAATTCTAAACAAAGACAGGTGTTACTGCCAAGTTCAGGCATAAATTGAATGTTCCGTTTTTTGTAATTGTTTAGGTTTTTGAAGAAAATCTATGTTAAAGGAGCTTCAGGTATGATTAAAATTTTTGCTGGAAGCTGTTTGAGTGGATTAGAGATCGTTATGAAAAAACCATAATCGATTCGACGTCTTGCGAACATATTTTATCAAAACACTCATCGTTATTAAAAGACAGGACCGGTTTTTTCATTACGAACTTTTATCCACGAGTTCTTTCAGAAAAAATTTTAATCATACCTGAAGCGATCAATTGTTAAAAAGGTAAACTCTTACCGTATTTTAAATGATTTTTGTTGGCGGTTCATCCATTTCCATGAGCACAATATCTCTTGGATTACATAACTGTTTAGGCAACTCTGCCACACGACCGCAGGATATGCAAACGAAATTGATGTGCTGCAATTTGGGCTTGCATATATGCCTGGGGTCTTCGTTTGCCTGACCACAGTGGTCACATACATAAGCTTCTTTTAGTTTCACAGGATCACACAGGTGACCGGTTTCTCCAGCGACTTTTCCGCAACCGTTACATACATGAACTTCGTTTCCCATGATAATTTTCCTTTCAATTTCAAAGTATAAATTAATTGCTTCTTAAAGAACCATTTGAACATTTTAAAAAGTATTTTTGAGATTCATCAATTATCCTACCGATATATTAATAACAAAATTTATGCCAGTTGCATCAAATATTTATACAGAAAAATTATAATTATATTTCAATGGGTTATATTTTGGCAGAAATTTCATCTGTAAGGAAATGCATCATGGCGGAATTTTATGATACATTTTATGATACAATACTGTTTCAAAAAACCAGAATGATAGTAGTTGTATAATTTGCATTCCAATTGTCAAACTGGTGGAGTCCATCGAAAAATCAGTTCTTTTTGTGTATCTAAA
>PKTV01000486.1 GCA_002868985.1 Desulfobacteraceae bacterium
ATTTTTTTATTTCTGAACTTTTATTTATCGTCTTTTCCGCCGTGGCACTGTTTACAGGTCACCGGTGCAGCGCCTTTATCTTTTGATTTCAACTTCATTTTCTTGTTGAAATCCTTGTGGCATCCTTTGCAGTTATCATGTATGGCATTGGCATGATATTCTCGCTTTTGCTCTTTTTTCAGCCCTTTTGCTTCTTTACCTTTAATATATCCGGGTTTTTTGTGGCACTCGATGCAGTTTTGGACCTCGTCACCTTCTTTTAACTTACTCAGCGGTTTGTTGTCTTTGTCATGATGACAAACTCCGCAACCGTTTTTATACAAATCCGGATGTTTCTCAGCATATTCCTTTGCATGCTTCATGTGTGTAAATGTTTGTATACCTTTGGTATGTTTGTCATATGCTTTGTTGTTCATAATGATTTCATCTTTGACCTCTTTTCCGGCATAAATTCCGGTGGTGATAAAGAGAGTTGCTATTACCGCAATCGTTGCAATGATCCAGTGTTTTTTGCTTATAACCACGTGTTATCCCCTTTCGTTCTCTGTTTGAGTTGTAACGAACAAAACGCAAAGATATCTATCAACTGAAAATTTATCTGTCAATATTAAAAATAGGAAATAGGAATAAGAAAATAGATAACCGCCCCAGTAAGATTTGCCGAACCTACGGGGCAAGCAAATGGACCCGCCCGCCATCGAGAGCCTTGGGTTCGTTCAGGCGAGGCGGGCGGGCGCAAATGAACAATAAATATTATTATTTTAATTTGTGTTTATTCGTGTTCATTCGTGGTTTCCCTTATCCTCTTTGCTCTTTCCTCTATTAAACACCTCATTATTATTGTCTTCTGCCGGTTTCTTTTTTCCGAAAATTCTTGCGCCGACAATGCTGATTTCGTAAAGCACCATCAGAGGCAACGCCATCATAATCTGCGTGACAACATCCGGAGGCGTTAAAATTGCTGCCCCGACAAAAAACAAAAGTAGCGCATATTTTCTGTTTTTCTTTAAAAAACTAACGGAAACCATACCGAGTTTGGCTAGAAATGTAATAATCAAAGGAAGTTCAAAAACAAGACCAAAGGCGAGCAACAATTTTGAGGCAAAACTTAAATACTCCCGCATAGAAGGCAAGGGCTTAATAATATCAGAGGCAAACCCTAAAAAAAACTTAAAGCCATAAGGAAATACAATAAAATATCCGAAAAATGCACCGCCGACAAAGAAAACAGTGGATAGAAAAACAATGGGGAACATCAAACGTTTTTCCTTGTCATACAACCCCGGTGCGACAAACATCCAGAACTGATAAAAAATGACAGGAGCGGCCAGAATAATGCCAAAGAGAAATGCGACCTTCAAGTAAGTAAAGAAAGCTTCGGGAAGGCCGGTAAATATAAGCTTGTCGCCGGCTTGCATGACTCCGATCAAGGGGCGAGTTAAGATTTGAAACAGTTTTTCTTTAAAACCGTATGACAAGACAAAACCGATGCCCACGGCGGCAAAACAGGTAATCAGACGTTTTCTGAGTTCTTCAAGGTGGGCGGTAAAAGGAATTTTATCTTGATCATCCATTAATTATTGAACCGTCTGATTTTTTATCTTGGATGTTATTTTCATGTTGTTTTTCGCCGGAATTATCAGAAAGGTTTTGATCTTCGGGTTTTGTATCGACATCTACATCAATCGCCTCCTTAATTTCGCTACTCATGTCATTAAAGGTTGTTTTAATATCCTTTAATTCAGAATCAATTTCAAAAGATTCTTTTAATTCGGATGTCGCCCGTTTAAACTCGGCAAAAGCACGTCCCAATGATTTTGCAAGGTCCGGAAGTTTTTTAGGTCCGATAACAATCAGTGCGATTGCGAAAATCAACAACATTTCAGGCATGCCAATGCCAAAAATAGGTGACTCCTTAACAGTAAAAGCCATCTCAAAAATACATCTAACGCCCAATTACAGCGTTGCGAACCTCTTCAAAATGGTCATATACTCTCAAGTATGCTGCGCTTTTTCATCGGTTCGCGCCTTGTCCTTGAACGTAATCTGCATTTTTGAGATGGCTTGAAAAGAAATGATAAAATCTAAAAAATACTCATAAATTTTTTACACAAAAGAGTCAAGCATATAACCCTCAATCGTCCAGTGTAACGTCAAAGTCTACTCTCGCTGATTCAGATGGAAGCGATTTGCTTCCCAAATACGGCACTAAAATCCCAAATCACAATACTCAAATTCCAAACAATACCAAAATTACAATGACCAAAACAGTTTAATTACTTATTGGATGTCTCGCCGTCATTCGATCTGTTTTGAATTTTGATTTTCGGTCATTGATTATTATTTGAGATTTGTATTTTGGTGCTTGGAATTTTCATGATTTTCAAAAGCTTATAACTTTATTTATTCCGAGCAATTCGCTATTTAAATGAGGTAGACTTGCTCGATCAATCAGGGAATATCCGGTTTAAGTACCAAGAAATAAAGTTTGCCGAATTCCTGCATATGGCCGGCTGCAATCTCAGCGTATGGGCCGTTTCCCCAGAACAGGTCAGCCCGGCTGGGACCGCGAATGGCGCCACCGGTATCCTGATTCAGAACAAATCGAGAAAATGCCATCCATTTGTTAATCGTCCTATCTCCATTAATCAAAGGCTTTTTAGTTTCAATAAAAGCCAGACCGGCCCGAGGAAATAAACGATTGTCCAAAGCAATGGATCGTCCTGGCGTCAATTTTACCTCTAAAGATCCGAGAGGACCCTCTTTTTCGACTTTAAAAAACACATAGCTTGGATTATAATTTAAAACGATTTCGATTTCTTCAGGGTGACGAAGTAAATAATCACGAATTTTTTGCATAGATATCTCTTCAAGGGATAGCTTGCCTTCGTCAACGAGGAGTTTGCCGATGCTCCGGTAGGGTTGGCCGTTTGATCCATGGTAGTGGACATTAATCATTTCACCATTATCAAGATTAATTTTTCCTGATCCTTGAATCTGTAAAAAGAAAAGGTCGAGACGGTCCTTGAGCCAGGCGATTTCTTGGACCTTACCTTCCAGAAGCCCTTGGTATTCGATTTCTTTTCGGTCATAGTAGGGCACGACACTTTGATTAATATATCTGCCGACAATGGTTTTCCCTTTAAACTGCTTGGAAAAAAGAGAGAGGTTAATGGTCGTTAAATCCTCAGGCCGAGCATAAATTGGAAACGAATATTCAGAGTCTTTTTTTAGGCTTCCTTCTAAAACAGGTTCGTAATATCCGGTAAAAAAAACCTGTTCACCAGTATCACTGCCTATTGTGGTGTAAACCAGATAGTTATTTTTAATGTATCGTATCAGCTCATCTTTTAATGGTTTTGTTCGGATAAATTGGAGAAAGTACTCAAGGGATCTCACCATGTGGGCCGCATCAAAGACGTCTTGTCCAAACCTGAATGTTTTTGTCGGCGACACCCGATTAAGATATGAAACACTTCCCAGAATGCAGTTTTCCAAACTATCATAGTCCATATCATCAAAAAAATCCGGATAGGCTGATGAATCTATTCTTATCAGCGCGGTATCTTTTATTTCAGGCAGTCTTTTTTTGAAGAGGCCACATCCTGAGAAAATCAGGGAAAAGAAAAATAAAACAAGAACAATTGAAATATATTTGATAAAAAATTTAGGCTTCATTTATAATTTAGACACTAAACCGTTCAAGATGAAAAATAGAATGCCGACACAAAACAGTAATAGATATAACGGCATGGTAACAATATATTGAGCGATGTTGTGAACGATTCCTTCGGGCATCCCTGCAATCCAATCCAATTGGCTTTTGCCGATGACATCCATAAGTATCATGTTTTTCCAGTTCAGATCTCCTCCGGAACGAACAAGTGCTCCTATCGCCTGAAAACCTAATATTAAACCGCCAATAAACCATGAGGCCAGTCCGGCAATTGTTAATTTTGACATAATGTTAACCTTTCTGGATAAAGATCTTGTTAAAAGGTTGCGTTGTTGGGTTGATAATTTGCTGTAATAATCATACCTAAACTGAGCGTTTCAAATAGTGACAGGAATATAAATGGTTACTCTTTTCTCATAAAAACACCGCTTTTCCCTCCTGATTTTTCAATTAGGCATATGTCAGAAATGATCATTTTACGATCATAAGATTTGCACATGTCATAGATGGTCAGCCCGGCGATGGATACCGCAGTCAAAGCCTCCATTTCAACCCCTGTCTGATCGACAATACGGACCGCCCCTTCTATTTTTATGTCACTTTTTGTTTTGTCCGGGAAAAAATCGATGGCTATATGTGTGATGTTCAAAGGATGACACATGGGGATCAGTTCCGAAGTTTTTTTTGCAGCCATGATACCGGCAATTCGTGCGGTTTCGAGAACGTTCCCTTTTTGTACGGTTTGATTCATAATTTTATCGAAAGTGTTCGGATTCATGGAGACAATCCCTTGGGCAACCGCAACACGCAGGGTCGGTTCTTTTTCGGTGACATCGACCATCCTCACGCGTCCTTGTTTGTCAATGTGAGTAAATTCAGGCATAAAGAATCCTCATATAGGCATAAAAAATTCTGTTTTCCTCGTAACGCTGGTTTTAATGGCATTCAGAGTATCATTTAGCACGGCAATAACATTTTCGCGAATATCGCCGGCAACAACCAGAAGCATAACGTCATCGCCTACATTCAGGTGCCTGTTGTCGGCAATTTTGACAAGTATTTCTATTATTCCGGGCTGTTGTTTATATGTTTCAATGACATGACGCAGTTTATCATAATCAACGGAAATCGTTAGGCCTGAAACCTTGCGCCCGTCACGCGATGTGCCACGGACAATTCCGTTATGGCACAGGATCATTCCCGCCCTGTGATAATCAGGGTGTTTTTTAATGGTGTCGACCATTCGAATTAAATTCACTGTGACACCCCAGTTAAATAAGTTGCAGCTTGTTTGGCCCGGGCCAGATCGTCCGGTGTGTTGATATTATAAAGAGAAACCAGATCCGGATCAATCGTACGCAAAATATCTTCAGGAATTTTTTTAACGCGAACCTTCTGAAAAACCCGTTGAATTTTGAGAGATTTTTTTTTAAGTTGTTCTTCTATGGGCTTAAAACATCGTTTCGAGTAAACAGAACAAAGCGGTTCAACCCCTTTGGAAGTTTCAGGGATAACAATGTCAATACCCGGTTCAACACCATCAAGGAGAATTTCTATCAATTCTTTTCTGATAAACGGAATATCACAGGCGACGAAAAAAGCATATGGAGTGGTAATATAAAAAAGGCCTGTGTGTATTCCTGTTAAGGAACTGCGGATCGGGAAAATGTCAGTTACAATATCAAAATCCCATTCCATATATTGTACCGGATCGTTGGTCACCAAAATAATTTTGTCAAACAGGATAGTAAAGACCTCATAGATACGGTCAAGAATACGTTTTCCGCCAATACGGACCAATGCCTTGTTCTTGCCGGAGAAACGGGAATTTTTCCCACCGGCCAATATCACACCTGTACACTTGTTTTTCATCATTTTATATAAGCTTTTAAAAATCTATAAATATCGGATCATACTGCTGCGGCGGGATCCGTCCCGTCTTAAAGGAAATATAAGACTATTTACACGCATTATAATTTTAGAGTTCTATTTTATACAATAGGAAAATTATGATTCAAAATCAAGACCATTTCCAAAAGCGTCACTATATCTGTTATAATAAAATGTTATATTAATCTTGATCTTACAGTTGTGCATGATATAGAAATTGAAACTGTCTGACCTTTGTCCGAGCAGTCTCATTAATGTAGAGATTGAGAGATACCTTGCCGGAACCCATCCTTTGTTTTCGGCGCATGTTAATTTTAGCTGTAATATCGGAGTCGCACAATGAACAAAAATACTATCATTTTAGATGCATCGGATATACATCGTAAACTGACCAGAATAACCCATGAGATCCTTGAGGTTCACAAAGGAACTGAAAATTTAACTTTGATCGGGATTCAAACCCGGGGGGTATATCTGGCAGAACGTATTAAGTCCCGGATCAATGATATCGAAGGGATTGAGATTCCATGTGGAAAGATGGACATTACACTTTACAGAGATGATTGGACTCGGATTGGTCCTAATCCAGTGGTAAAGACGACGAATATTTCCTTTTCAGTGGATGAAAGACAGATTGTTTTGGTTGATGATGTTTTATTTACCGGTCGAACAATTCGTGCAGCCATGGATGCTGTGATAGATTTTGGACGCCCCGATCGCATAGAACTTGCCGTTCTGGTTGATCGCGGCCACAGGGAGCTTCCGATTCAGGCAAATTATGTTGGGGAATTCGTTGAAACAAAGCGATCGGAAACCGTGAATGTAATGTTGAAAGAACATGATGGAGAGGATAAGGTTGTCATCGAATAAGATTTTATATTCTATCAAATTATGTTTTTAAAAATGAAACCCAATGAGATAAAAAAGGTTTTGAAGCATCCTTTGTGGAGATTAGATGAGTACCAAAACACACAAAGCCGGCGCTCCGAAAAAGGTCAACATCGCTATATTTACCGTTTCAAGCACCCGTTCGTTGGCGGATGATAAAAGTGGCCGGTGGATCAGCAAAAGAGCTAAGAAGGAGGGGCATGACGTTGTCGTGCATCAGGTTGTTCCTGA
>PKTV01000328.1 GCA_002868985.1 Desulfobacteraceae bacterium
GTAGGAATATTTTTTAATAACAAGATTTGGATACAGCAAAATTGTAAAAACTATTGTAACAGCGACTAAAAGGGCCCATCGGACACTATCACTGTTGTCAATGAGTCTGTTTAAAGATATTTGAGTTTTTACAATGTTCATTGCTGTATGGTGTTATTTCTGTTTGCAGGCATCCAGATTTTCATATGCCTCAATAATTTTTTGGACCAATCCATGCCGAACGACATCTTTTTTTGAAAAAAAGATGAATTTTATTCCTTCTATTCCCTGCAATATATCCTTAACTTCAATGAGTCCTGAAGGTTTATCCACAGGAAGATCAATCTGAGTAATGTCACCGGTGATCACTGCTTTTGAGCTGAATCCTATCCTTGTCAGAAACATCTTCATCTGTTCAGGCGTCGTATTTTGAGCTTCATCTAAAATGACAAAAGAATCATTTAATGTTCGTCCGCGCATAAAAGCCAACGGTGCAACTTCGATAACGCCTTGTTCTATCAGGCTGGATACTTTTTCAAACTGCATCATATCGTGAAGCGCGTCATATAGGGGCCTCAAATACGGGTCTACCTTTTCTGCCAGATCTCCGGGTAAAAATCCCAGCGCTTCACCTGCCTCCACAGCGGGCCTTGTAAGGATGATGCGATTTACCTTTCCCTTTGAAAACGCTGCAACCGCCATGGCCATGGCAAGATACGTTTTACCTGTTCCTGCCGGCCCTATTCCGAAAACCATGTCGGAACTTCGGATGGCATCTATGTATTCCTTTTGAGCGTGGCTTTTGGGTATTACAGGGCGTTTTTTGGAAGTGATGTAAACCGTATCCAGGAAAATATCTTTAAGCTTAATGTGGTCGTCTTCGCTCAAAATTCTGACTGCATATTCGACATCATTCGGATAGATTGGATAACCATCCTTTAGCAGGCCGTAAAGTTGTTTGAGTATTTTTTTCGCCAGGTTTTCAGCAATGCTGTCTCCCTGGATAAATATCGTATTACCTCTTGCGTGAATGGAGACATCTGTTAATTCTGCAATTCTTTTAAGGTTGTTGTTATACTCACCGAAAAGCTGACTTGCCAGATTAATATCTGAGAAAATTAATCTGGTTTTATTATTTTCGGAAATTACATCCATGTTTCAGGGTTGAGCAGATGCTCTGTTTAGTATTAAAGGTCTCGTAAAGATCTCTATGAGCTATGTAATATTGATGAATCCAGAAAAAGTCAAATCTATAATTTAATGGACATGGGAAAAAGAAAATTTCTTGACTCACAATATCTGCTTTGTTAGTTTTCAGAAATAAAAATATCAATAATCACATCCTTCTGATTTTGTTGATATTTTTACTAAAAAGTGTTTTTGTTCGATGTTGCACCGAGAAGGATGTATTAAGCGCTCATGGTATTTGACGCTTTTTTAAAAACCGTAATAGTTTGTACCGAATATTTTAACCTTACGGGCGTATCAGAGACGCCCATATGCTGTGCTTGTCCCCCTAACAGGGGGATTATGAGACATTTGTCGTCCCTGAGCGCCTTGCTGGAGCGAAGCGGAAACTCCGTTATCGGGGCAAATGAACGCCTCGCACACGTGAAATATCCGGGATAGATGGGAGCACCATGAATTTTTTTGATATCATCACCATCATAATTTTGGCTTATTGTATCATTAGGGGTGTTTTTAGAGGTCTATTAAAGGAATTGTCTTCTATCATCGGCGTGTTTGGCGGATTCTATGCTGCTTATACCTATTACATGTTGCTTGCAAAACCCCTGTCAAAATGGATTTCCAATACCGGATACCTCAACATATTGAGTTTCCTCATTATATTTTGTGTCGTTTTTCTAATAATCAGCATATTGGGTGTGATTATCAATTACCTGCTTAAACTGGCTTTATTGGGCTGGATGGATCGTTTTTCCGGCGCCTTATTCGGCGCATTGAAAGGACTGCTTATTGTTTCAGTGTTGTTAATTGCACTCACCGCCTTTCTTCCAAAGGGCTCGCCTTTCATCAAAGATTCCCTACTTTCTCCCCATATAACGCTAATCTCAGAAAAAATGGCCAAGGTTGTTTCTAAAGATATGAAGCACGCTTTTATGGCCAAGATAGCGGAATTAAAAAAGATCTGGAAAAAACATTAATCATTTACTCAAGTTTTGCGCCCTTAATTATATAAAAATCGGTTTAAAAAGGAAAACTGAAATGGAAATTGAGGCCATCATTGATTTGATTGAGACGTTAAGAGGGGAAAACGGTTGTCCCTGGGACAAGAAGCAAACACCGCAAACTATTTTGGCGTATCTACTGGAAGAAACATACGAACTCATGGATGCAGTTGAATCCGGCGATCCGGCGGAAATCTGTGGGGAACTCGGGGATGTATTGTTTCATATATTTTTTCTCATCAGTCTTTTCCGGGAGACGGGTTATTTTGATGTCAAGGATGTTGTCGATCTAAATGTAAAGAAAATGATCCATCGGCACCCCCATGTTTTTGGTAATGACAACGTCGACAGTGCAGATGAAGTCAGTAAACGGTGGTATAAAATTAAGATGGAAGAAAAGGATCTTTCTACAGAGATGTCTATTCTGGACTCTATCCCTTCCAATCTTCCGGCCTTGATGCGAGCTTACAGAATTTCCGACCTGGCAGCGAGAACAGGATTTGACTGGGAAGATATATCCGGTGTTATGGAAAAGGTCGAAGAAGAATGGGCTGAGTTGAAAACAGTGTTGAAAAAACAAAAACAATCTCCGGAAGATCATTCCCAGGTGGCGCTGGAATTTGGTGATGTTCTCTTTACACTCGTAAATGTAGCCCGGTTTGCAAACATCCATCCTGAAACCGCGTTGAGAGATTCCACTAAAAAGTTTGAAAAGCGCTTTAGGTATATGGAAAAGCGAATTTCAAAGGGACAAAAAGATATAAGATCGGTTTCTCAAGAGGAGAAGGATGTTTTGTGGGAGCAGGCTAAAGACAGTATCGATTAAGGCGTTCTGCCAAAACCTTTCATTATTTTGTGCACTTTTCACAGATTTTTCATAAAGTGATTCACCCTTTCACCCTATGTTTATGGGATCCGGGACGATTATGCTTCTTGCCTTGATTCTCTGAAGCGCCCATAAAATAAGGATTTCAAAGCCCTACCCACCACATGTTTTTATAAAAAACTCATAGAACCAGATTCTGGCATAAATATTGAAAATAATCGCGTCTAAGTTCAGCGCAGACCAGAGATGTTCACTCTCAAATCAAACTTTTTAAAACAGGTCGCTTGAAATAAAGTTGAAAAGATAGCTTCCTATAGTCTTAAACGATCAATTCAAAAAAATGAAAAAAAAGAAAAGGAAAGCATCATCTATGCTGTGAGGTCCGACACACTTTTGACCCTGAAGAAAAGGGTCTTCCCCTCTTTTTCGATCATCCGGATGTGTGGCAGCTTTTTTCTAACTGTTTTTAAATGAACGGTCATTGTCAAATCGCTCCTTGATTGACGACATATTTTTGCATTGAACTTTTTTCGATAATAGGGTGCCGTTTCGCCGGTGGGTTTGATGGTAAAATCTTGGATCTTATCTTCAAAAGCAATTTCAAAAGCAATGGCCATCATCATTTCATCTAAATTCCAGAGCTCTTTTTTCCCCTTGTTCCTGTAGTCGACGTGCACGAAAAATCCCACCTCATGTTTAGATCGAAGTTCTTTTAACGGTAGAAGATCCGTTTCGAAACGTTTTCGAAATGAAGTGGAAAAAGGCAATCCGATGAGGGGAGATCGGAACACCGACCCCAGCATAATGGATTTTGAAGTGTCAAAATCAAGATAGGCGATTTGCTTTAAAGTATTAAGGTCAAACACATCGATCAGACAATTTCCTCTCAGTGTGAATACCAGGTCAACCGATACGGTTGAATGAACGGCAAACCCCACCTGTCGTAAATCCCGGTAATTAAAAGTATGCCATATGGAGTCGTTCATTTAGGGTTTCAGCATAGAGATCACTTTTTGTCATGGCGCCGAATGATTCCGCCACACGACATTGGCGGACAAGAATTCGCCAAAGACATATTTTGTCTTTAAAAATTTATATGTTCAAGTCGACTTGTGTTTGATAAAGGTTCCGTTTTGGTATTCTTCGAAGGCCAGTCGTAATTCTTCCTGGGTATTCATCACAATGGGGCCCCGCCAGGCAACCGGCTCGCCAATAGGTTTTCCCGAAATTAAAAGAAACCTTACCGGCTCATCTTCCGTAGATACCCGGACAGATTCCCCGTCGTCAAACAGCACCAGCATTTCGTTTTCGATGAAAGGTTCGCTGTTCATGTCAAAATAACTGTCTCCCACCACATCAAAAGTAAAGGGTCTCTTTTCCTGGCAGAAGTATCCTTTTCCATCGATGACATAGGCAAACACCGTATGCCCTGCTTTTGTCGGGTGCTCGTATATTGAATTCGCAGGCATGTGAATGTCAATATATTCCGGATCGATGACAATGTCCTGAACCGGGCCCGGCGTGCCGTTGATCCGACCGCAGATTATCTTGATCTTGGTTCCGTTTTCCAATTGAAGCTCCGGAATTTGGCTCGATTTTATTTCCTGGTAACGGGGATCCATCATTTTGTGGGATGCCGGCAAATTCGCCCAAAGCTGAAATCCCAACATGATGCCCTTTGGGTCGCCTTTGGGCATCTCCTGGTGAATAATGCCGCTTCCGGCCGTCATCCACTGGACATCCCCGGAGTCGATGATACCTTTATTTTTCATACTGTCACCATGTTCAACAGCCCCCTGAAGAACATAGGTGATGGTTTCGATCCCGCGATGGGGATGCCAGGGAAATCCTTTGATGAAATGCTCCGGAATCGTTGATCGAAAATCGTCTAAAAGCAAAAAAGGATCAAACATAGGTACTTCACTAAATCCGAGTGCCCTTTTTAGATGAACGCCGGCCCCTTCGATGACAGGTTTACTTCGAAACACTTTACGAATCTTTCTTGTTAGATCCATTTTATCCTCCGGTCATCGACATCAAATAGGATCTCAAATTTATCTGCCTGTTTTTCAGTCCGAACTTTTTTCGCATATTTTTACGGTGAAAATTGACGGTGGTTTCGGATATGTTCAGTATATCTGCAATTTCCTTGCTGGTTTTGCCGTCTTTGATCAAGGTGACCACTTTAATTTCCTGGGGGGTCAGAATAATTTGGGCATTTGAAAATTTTTGAAGGAGCGGGGAAATAATATCCTTCAGATGATTTTCAATGATTTCAACGAGAGTCTTATTTCTGGGTTTTAATGGAACTTCCTTTAACTTTTCAACATACGGTAAAACCAACTCCTTGACATTGGTCAATACATTTTTTTCAAGCTCCAGCTTGTCGTTTTCTCGATGCTTGATCAGCACTTTCAGCGCAATGTTGGCTTCCTCAAGGCTTTGCTTCTGTTCTTTGAGTTCTTCACGGCTTTCCCTTAACGCTTCTTCGACAAGTTTCAAAGCCGTTATATCTTCATGGCTAATGACAACCCGGACGGGCTTGGTATCAGGCATTCGGATAGCCCGCATGTAATACCAATGTTTGCTGTCAAGAGAGTGACAGGGATAGTCAAACAGAAACTCCTGGGTATGGCCTTGGATAACCTTTCGAATCCCTTCTGCGATATCATGAGCATCTGACGCATCCTCTCCGGTGGCGGCATTGCAGACCTCCAGGTAGTTGATTCCTCTGTAGTCAAAGTCTTTTGGCATGCCGTTTTTAACCGAATAGGCTTTCCATGCACGATTGTTCTCAAGGATGACGCCGTTTTCATCCAGAATGGCAATGTGTGCCGATAGGGAATCGATCACAGCTCTGGCCAGTTCTTCGGAGAAATTCAAAGGCTCAATACGGGATTTTGCTTCCTGCGGGTGGTTTTTCATGGGTGTACTCCCTGATTCGAGAAATCAAAATATGCTGTGCTTTTGAGCATATTGTTTATGGTACTCTAAAGTAGAGGTCATTGTAAAGTGGAACATAAAGTGTCGGTATGTGTTTACAGGAGAGCACGCCCCGTGAACACATACACGTGCAGGATATCGGATACCGTATGCGAAATTGTTACCGGGTATTCAAATGAAGATAAAGAGGTTATTCGATAATGCCATTGTACCGGAGTTTTTTTCTGAGGTTTTCAACACGACGACGATTGACACCGAGGTCTGAATAGCCGGTTCTAGAGGCTGAACGAATATGAATAATGCCGTTAGATAGGGTTAAATGGAGCGTGAGGTCATCAACAAATCGAAAAATCATGCTTCTGCATTCTGCCTGAATATCGCTGTTATCTGCTGAAACTATTTTTGTTCGGGGCAGTGAGCCAACCGTTTTTTGAACCATATCCCAGCTTGTTTCAGGATCTTTTTTTAATTTAAAGGGTTCAATTCTATATTTTGGGTTTTTTGCTGATGACGACACGCAATTGGGCGTATCCGGACAATCCAATAACCCTGACGATTCGCTATTGTGACGTTCCGCAGGGTTTCCGGAACATCCCCATAAGATCGTAACAAGCATCAAAGAGCCAATGGAAATCTTGAACATTTTTTTCATTTCTTTGCCATCCCCATTTACAAGAGCCA
>PKTV01000007.1 GCA_002868985.1 Desulfobacteraceae bacterium
AAAAAAAAAAATGCCCTTAGAACGAAAAAGTGATAAAAGGTTTGGAAAGACTTTAATCTGCTCGGTTTCAAGTAATGCATTGTCCATGTGATAAAATTTTACTTTATGTAACTTTAAACCAGGTGGAAAAGCCGGACTTACATGATCAATACTAATGTTTATATTGGAATTGAGTTTGTTGAAATCAGACGTTACATAGTTTTTTACTTTATCTGACGGAAACAGGTAATAAATGAAAAATACGATAGCCGCTAAAACATATATGGAATACAGCAGCCATTGTGGGGTATTCTTCATCATTACTTTTCAACCGTCTCAACCTGCAAGACAGCATCTAAAAAACCTTCTTGTTTGCCTGTCTTTGAAATTGAAAGCCTTTTTATGTTTACCATGTTTTTTGATGTTTCGACCATGTGTAAATAAGTGGTCAACTGCTGTAATGTTAAACCCTTGAACTTCATTTCAACTTGAGAAATTTTGTACGAATTGTTTTTTTGAACAGTTGTTGACGGTTTCATATATGTTACATACTCTTTTATTCTTGCTTTACCCGTAAGCCTGTCAAGAAAGGAAAAGAGCGTAAAACCCTTTTCCCTGTTCTCAAAACGTATTTTTGCTAAATTTGTTCTTTTTTCTATTGCATCGTAATCGGACTTTAAAGTGATCATCTCCAAAAGAGCATCTTCTTTAACCTGAAGTGTCCTTTTCAATCGCTTCCTTTTGTCAATTGATGGAAAAACGATAAATTGAAATAAAATAAACAAGAGGATAGCACCTGATAAGGCATAGATGGTGTATTTCTCTCTTTTGGTCAGCTTTTTTACCATAAATACCGTCTTTTACTTATAATCCGAGAAACTTGAATCTTAAAATTAAAACACGACCATTTTGACCGGCACACTCCCCGAATGCCCCGCTGTTTAGGATGGGAAGGCTTCAAATTTTGCATATTCATCATCACAAATTCACCTTAAGTTTGAAACGCACACGTTTATCAAACTTGTCTATGTTGGCAGCGCTAATAATAATTTTTTTAAAAATATCAGCCTGTTCCAGCTTGCTCTTTATATTGTCAACAGAGTTGAAGCTGTCGGTATCCCCCGAAATACTAACACTTTCCGATCCCATTACAAACCGATTAAGGGTTACATCCATATCCTTGGGTATGGCCTTGCTTATTGTGTTCAAAATGTCTATGGCCCTAATCTGTTTTTCGGTTTCACCTGGCAATAAGGCATTTTTCCTTGCTTGTTGTATTTTTATTTTCATCTGCTGAACTGGATCGACAATGTTTTTGACCTCCGGGAATGTCGAAGTAAAAATACCAGTTATTTGATGATTAAGTCGGGCTAGCCTTTTTTCCATAAAGTATGAATCAAGAAAGACATTGAACCAGCCTAATGACAGAACCAGGACAAAAAAAACGCCGGTCTGAATCAGGTTTTTTTTGTTTTCCTCCCAGATTTTTTTTAAAGCAAAAGGGCCTTTTCTAAAATTAAAGCCTTTTGCCCCTTGAATTTCCATCAATGCCAGTGATAGCGCATTATTCATCAAAAAAGGGATCCATGATGGAGGAGGAGGCTGTTGTTTGAGAATCTCTGCGAATCGTAAAACGTCCACCCGCTCAATAGGAAATCCTAATGCCTGTTCCATATCTTTATCAAAACCCAGATCATCAATCCCGCATCCTGTAATAAATCCTCCATCGAGCTCAAAATCTAATCCAAGAATCTTTTCTAAGGCATAAAGTGTTCTCCGTATGTTGCCACAAAGAGATTTTATTTTATAAGAGAGGGAAGCCGAACGTATTGCGAAAGAACGTATCAAACCAATGTTGCCGGACAAAATAATAAATATCGTGCTTTTATTGTTGTCTATATCGATAAAGAGCCAATTTTTATGGCTGTCTAGAAATTTGGATAGTGAAAATGCTGTGGGATAACCACCGACGGTAACAATCTCCGGATCAATATTAAACGCCACAAGTGTATCTAAAAAAGATTGAAGTTTCGACTTTTCTACTGCAGCTGTGATAAGGTTTTTAGTATTTGTATGGTCAGGTATTTCTATATGGATAAAATCGATGATAAGCTCTTCTACCGGAAACGGAAGGGTCGGCTCAAGTTCATACGGTAATATCTTTTTAATTTTTTTTTGTCCCTTAAACGGAACTTGAATATTTCTGTAAGATATCTCATCAGCAGGAAAAGAAGCCACGCAGATAGAATCGGATAGATCCATCTTTTGTTGAATGGTTTCAAGTGAATCGGCCAAACCGTTTCTATCCTCTTTTCGGCCAGATAGCGGAACATGTTCATGGGCTTCTATGACGGTTCCCTTAATACTGCTATTGATGAGAACCGCTGAAACCGCATCAGGTCGAATATCTAATCCCAAAATCTTTCTGCTCATGGTCTTCTCTAAGTTAAAAAAAGTGTAAATATAGTAAGTTATGATCGATGTGTCAAGCCTAGTTTTTTCTTCTATTATTTTAAGCTTAGTATTTCGGAATTTTTACTCTATTTCCCATCTCAAGACGTTGCACTCCCATTGTCCTGTTTTTGCATTATTTTCTCTTTTTACCACTGCTGTTATCTTTATCTTCATTTCCTTTAACTTTGCCATCGACTCGATTCGAAAAAAATCACTTGAAGTTGTGATGAGATTTGGATCGATTTTAGTATCACCGACACCTGGTACGTTCTTATACCAGGTTGGACTTGAAAGGTCATGGATATAAACGGATTCAGAGGTTTCCAGTCGGTATTCATAAATGGCTTGTGCAAGGTCTTCATTTCCTGAAGGCAACATTGCCACAAGGGTCGGCAGATCTGCAGTATTGATATTTATTTTTCCTTCATATGTAAAAGAATTGTTTGTAGATTCGGTCATTCCAAAGACGGTTATGAAGTTGGAAAGTCCCTGCTCCTCTCCTGCCCCCCGAAAAACCTCCGGTGTTACACCTCTCACAAGAACAAGCTCACCAATATGGGTGAACGGCCCGTTTTTACAGGGGTATGACGGATCAAGATCCTGATAATAATCTGATTCTGCTCCGTTTAGACCTGTGATGGCATCATCGTCTCCGGAGTCGAGCCAATCTTTGATGGAATTAATGATCGTCATCGGTTCCATATCTTCAAACGCTTCATTTTTATATATTAAAAGGCTTAAAAATTGTTCCCACATAACCCTCTGGGATTCATTGAAGCTGTGTCCTTCAGGGAATTGAACAAGGCTGTTAAGCTGAATTTTACCGAGTTCATCATTGATGGTTAACGTGATACTGCCATCTTCAAAGGGGATATCATCTATGATTTCGCTAATTTTTTCAGAATCGGCCCAGTCCTCCTGAAGTGAATCAAACCTTGAATCCTTTTTGTCTTTGACCAACATTGCTGCTGCAAGATTTACACCTGATGACGCCATATGCAAAAGCGTGATGCGATCTCTGGTTGTGGCCGCCGAAAAGACTGCTGATCGCATTTTTTTGTTCATTTCCAGTGATGTCGCAATGAGTACCGTAACAATGGCCAATGTGACAAGAAGGGCGATTCCATGGTTGTTTTTTAGAAATTTTATCGCCATAAATTTACGTTTCGAATTTTCTACAGCTTATTAAATCACAAATTTTAATGGCAGCTATCTATGCCGTCTGTATGGAAGAATGGAGTGCTGGAATGTTGGAATGTTGGGGATAAAAACGGAAACAACTTATTTAAATTGTAAAAACTCCTTCAAACCCATCATTCCATTACTCCATTCTTCCAATTGGGCGAAGCCTCTAAGTTTTATCTTATTCCTTCTTCTTCCGATACACCGGCAGTGTTACCATGGTTTTGAACCACAAAGAATTTGAACTTTCGGCCAATTCGAGATTTATATCGATTGCTTTAGGTGTTGAATACTCGAAGTCTTCATCATCGGAATCCCACAAATCATAGTCTGTTCCATCTTGGTCATAATATTTAAATGTCAGAGATTTAACGTCTGTACACAATACGGGATCCCCGGCTTTTTCTTCAAATGTTTCATAGGGATACAAGTTATCTGCGCGCTTCAACACATAATTTCCATCACCTGAAGCCTGAACGTAGTAAACGATTTCCGCAATTCCTTTTTCCGTTTTTCCGCCAAAGGATAGGTGGGCCAGCGAAGTGAATCTAAGTCTGGGGAAGGAGACTCCCTGAATATCAGAAATTTCGCCAATAAATCGATAAATTTCAGGTGGTTCACCCAAAACCGGCGGTGAATAACCTGGAGGTAGTGTTAAATGGATGGACTCAAGATCAACAATCATTCGGTTCAAACAGTTTTTTGCCATTTCATAAGATGCGGTGCCCTGGTCTGAAGTTTCGCTTCCGGATAATAGAGTGCTATATGAAGTAAAAATGGTTGTGGCGATGATTGCAAAAATAAAAATCGCAATCATGATTTCAAGCAGTGTAAATCCGCGATCCCCCCAACGTGTGGCGAATACCCGATGACGAGAACAGGCAGCAGGCAACATGTAAATTTTTTGTAACTTTTTAAGCATTGCTTACGACCTTGCCCCATCCAATTCTTTAACAAAATCTGGTTTCAAACGAGCTTCAAATCGAGTTAACGTGTTTAATTTAATCAACTTATTCAAGTTTAGCACTTGAAATATTCCTAAAATTTCTTTGAAGCAACCTATTTTCGTAACATCTTATTAAGTATTATACGGCATCAATCCTTCAAATATTTATAATTTCTTAAGCTATAAGTAAATTCATCGTTGTTAAAAGATATCAGAAGATCAACTTTTTTCAGATTTTTAGCAATATTTCCAAGTGTTGTCGACTCAACATCATCAATGACAATATTCCAACGGTAATCCGGGAATTCATCTCCGAAATCACCTGAATCGTCTCCCAAATCTTTCAGGCTTTCTGATTCAATTTCAGCCATTTTTCTTTGTGCCAGCATGGGAGCAGTTGCATAAAATCTTACCTCATTGTTCATGGAAACGGTCTGTGCATGCATCCTATACACACTGACAAGAACAATGGCGATGATGGAAAGTGCGACCATGACTTCAAGCAGTGTAAACCCCCTTTGAGATTCTGGGCTCTTTGCAGCGGTTTGCTCCGCTGTCATTTCTCGTCCCTGGTGGTGATGTCCCGCTTTTTTCATTTTGTCTTCCGACGTCTTTCCTCTATTCTTTGCTCATACGTTTTATTCAATCTCCAAACTCCGCATAACTATTATACAAACGAACCCGGAGTAAAAAAGGTTCGATAAGAAAAGAAAACTTTTCATTATCGTCATTTTCAAAATGAATGATTAGCTTGTCAGAATAACCCTTTTCATTAAAATAAATATCTGCCTGCCCCACTGATATTTTTTCTTGATCTGGATATTCAACATCCAGTAATTTTATGTCCTCCGGAAGTTTATATCCATTCGTTTCTGCAGATTGAAGCGCTTCTTCGAGCATAGCTCCGTGGGTTATCCACAATTTGTTAGAGTCAAGGTTCACGTGAAGGATATATCTTTTTTGCTCTCTGGCCGCCCTTTCTTTTATATTTGGAATTTTCAATAGAATCCATCGCGACACTTCTTTGGTGCTATCTGACAGAACATTACGCTGAAATCGAGGAATTGCAAAAAATAGCATAATGCTGATCAGAGAAATAACGACGATGAGCTCTATTAGCGTGAAACCTTTGATTCGTTCGAAGACAGGCATAATGGTTTATTGGCATGCAACATTTAATGAATGCCCAAAAACACTTTACGGGTTCATCAATATTTATTCATTAATGAAAATCGGTGGTCATAGAAGGAAAGAGAGCGTACAATTTTGATTATTCAATCTCCCAGCTGTTAATATCTTTATTCTTATCTTCACCCCCTGAGACGCCGTCATAACCATATGAAATGATCTCATAATCACCGTGAGCACCAGGAGAAAGATAAATAAAATCGTTGCCCCATGGATCTTTTGGCAGTCTTCCTTTCTCGAGATACCCGCCTTTGCGCCAATTCTTTGGCAGCTTCCCTGTCTCGGGCTGCTCAATAAGGGCCTGCAGTCCCTGTTCCGTATCCGGGTAACCGCCATTATCAAGCTTATATAAATTCAGGGCTGTTTCCAGGCTCTCAATCTGTATTTTTGCTTTGAGTTGTTTTGCCTCTTCAGGGCGACCCATGATCCGCGGTATAATAAGGCCTGCGAGGATCCCAAGTATGACGATGACAACCATTAGTTCAATCAGTGTAAATCCACGGCAGTCTGTCTTTTTTAAAAAAAATGTACGATTCATTATTTTTTCCTATACATACAGTTTTACCCCAAACATAAAATGTATTTTGGGCATATGATATTTTTTAAACATATATAAAATAGTGCCTATCCACGAATCGTGGAGGTATAATTGCGTGTCCAATTCAGAAATGAGTGATTTTTTCGTCGAGCAAGGCCGCACAAGGGTTTTCGGTGAGACGTACTCAACGTACTTCGCAGCCGGAAAGCCGCGAAGAACGCCGCTCGGCGGAAAAAGGGCCATTTATGGATGGACACTATCTAACAAGCGTGCTCATTTCAACAATCGGCAGGCATAGCGAAA
>PKTV01000174.1:0-3901 GCA_002868985.1 Desulfobacteraceae bacterium
GATTTCTTCGTCTGTCAGATAGCACGCCGGGTCAGGTGCCCAGACATCGCCTGTGACAGCCTCGGATCTTACCCTGAAATTACCGGCACAAATGTCCAGCCATCGACATGTTGCACATCTTCCCTTGGCGTGTTTCTTTTTCTCTTTAAGTTTTTTCATCAGAGGGTCCGAGGTGTCGGCCCAAATTTTAGAAAAGGGTCGATTTCTAACATTCCCAAAACTGTAATGTCGCCAGAACTGGTCGGCATATACCTCACCGTCCCAGCTTATGCAGCCGATGCCTATCCCGGAACTGTTGCCCTGGTTCATTTCGAGAAGTTCGAGCACTTCCCGGGCACGATCGGGATTCTCTTTAAGCAACCTCAAATAAAGATAGGGGCCATCGGCATGATTGTCGACAGTTAACACCTCTTTTGGATTATCCCTATCGTGGAGTTGTTTGGCAAGATCCATGATAAGATCGACGGCTTTTCGAGATTCCTCATGGGAAAGGTCTTCTTTTACAAGATCTGATCCGCGACCGGAATATACAAGATGGTAAAAGCATACCCTTGGAATATCCATCTCTTCAAGGAGTCCGAATATTTCTGGAATTTGACCGGCATTGGATTTGTTGATGGTGAAGCGAAGACCGACTTTTATACCTGCCTTTTTACAGTTTTCAATCCCTTTAAGCGCCAGCCTGAAAGCCCCTTTAACCCCTCTAAACCGGTCATTTATCTCTTCCATTCCGTCGAGACTGATGCCAACGTAGGAGAGGCCGATATCTTTTAGGGTTTGAGCGATTTGAGGTGTTATCAGGGTTCCGTTTGTCGATATAACAGCCCGCATCCCTTTTTTGACAGCGTAAGCTGCGAGTTCCGGCAGGTCTTTCCGGACCAAAGGTTCACCTCCGGAAAACAGCATTACCGGCACACCAAACCCTGCGAGATCGTCGATTAAAATTTTCCCTTCACTGGTTGAAAGTTCATTGTCAAAAGCGATGTTTTTGGCGTGGGCATAACAATGAACACACTTGAGGTTACACCGTCGGGTAACGTTCCAGACAACCACAGGCCGCTTGTCACTGGAAAATTGAAGAAGATGCGAAGGCAGTTTGGACGACATTCGTCCATAACGAAGGGCATCGGATGGTTCTACGGTTCCACAGTACAGCTTAGATATCCCGATCACAATGATACCTTCCGGAATTTATGCAATTTGATTAAATAAAAACATGTAGTTAGAGGTTCCATATGGTTTTACCTTAAAAACTTTCCCTTCCAGCGACTCTGTGCCGGTATTAACGAAAATTTAGGGTGTGAAACTTGGGTTTTAGCCCATCAATCCGATTCTGGGTGAAGCGAACAAACTTGTTTTCAGGCCATTGGTTTTAGATTCATTTTTGAGTGCAGGTTCAGCTCATCTTTAATGAGATTGCTTATAAAAGATTCAGGGTTCATAAGAGCGTCTTTGGTAATAAAAAATCGGTTTTTCCCTGTTTTTTCTTGAACCAGCTTTAGCCCGTATTCGAAATCGGTCGAAATATGATCGTAAAACGCTTCAAGATCATACGTGGAATTTTCAAGCTGATCGATAATAAAGTCAATGGCGTCATCTTCCAAGACAATGTTGATATCATGGGTTTTAAAAAAATATAATTCTATCTTCTTTATATCATCATAGAAAGATTTTATCTTTTTAATGACCTTTTCTATATCCATTATATGACTGGCGTAGTAAGAAGCCACAACATCGATCCGCGACTGCGTGAGTGTCAAACCGTATTTCTTCGCAAAAATTTTCTTGTTCGAGTCTAAATACCGTTTGATATATTCTTTTTCAGCAAAACACAATTTTTCATACGTTTCATTGAGTTCATCAAGGTTTGATAATGCCAATATTTTTTTAAGGGACTTTTCGGGATTTTCCACGTCAGTGGCGGTTACCGGAAATTTTTTAATGTTCGTTGACGGAAATTTTTTTTCAAAGACAAGAAGTGCTCCTTCAACAGCACTGACAAGACCCCTTGCCCCGGTATTTTCTATGAAGGCGTTTTTTGCTAAAATTTCAAGGGCTCTATCTTCAAATACAATATCAATACCATACGCTGCAAAATCGAGTTTTTTGCCTAGTATTATCGGGTTGCTTGGATTTTTCAGGATTTCGAAGAGGTCGTCTTCCGTCAATTTTTCAAAGACGGCCCTGACCGGAAGCCGGCCGACAAATTCAGATTCAAATCCATATTCTATGAGGTCTTCTGCCTTTGCCTGTTTTAGAATGTCTCTATCATCCCGAATATCTTTAATGTTTGCTCCAAATCCGATTTCTTGATCCGCAACTCGTTTTTTAACAATCCTGGCCAGATCGCCAAAGGCACCGCTCATAATAAACAGTATGTTGCTGGTATTGACCGATCGTTTATCTCTTTCCCCGGTTTTACGAAAGCGTTCGATCTCCTGAATCATCGAGATGGGATCATGAGGTACTTTCAGATCGACTTCAGTTTCTTCCATGGGTTTGAGCAACGCCCGCTGGACACCTGATCGAGAGACATCAACGCCAATGATATTCCGGCTTGATGCAATTTTATCGATTTCATCAATGTAGATGATACCATATTGAGCGAGTTCAATATCATCGTCGGCTTCTCTGACAAGATCTCGGACAAGATCTTCTACATCACCACCCACATAACCTGTTTCACTAAATTTTGTAGCATCGCCCTTTACAAAAGGAACATTGATTTTTTTGGCGATGAGTTTGATGATGTATGTTTTGCCAACACCGGTGGGACCGAACATGAGGATGTTGTTTTTAATGCGTCCGACCATGTCTTCGGTTTCATCGGAAGAGTTTTCAGCTCGTTTTATACGGTTAAAATGTGTACATATTTTTGTGGATAGTATTGCTTTGGCCTTATCCTGCTTTACAACATATTGGTCAAGAAAGGAGATCAATTCTTCGGGTTTTAAATCAAAATTGATCCTTTTTTCTTTTTTGACAGATTTTTCACCCTTTTCGGTAGCGACTTTCTGGGGCAAAACCAGTGGTGTCACCATTTTAACACTGCCTCCAAATTTTTTCGAAAGAAAATCTCCGATCTCCTTTTCGATTTCTTTTGGATCCGGTATTTTTTCATTATGTTCTTTCATGTTTCTATATTATACTTGTATCTGTTTCTTTTGGTATATTAATTTTAGATACTTTAACTTCGCCAGTTCCATAAAACTATAATCATACCTTATGGAAAATGCAAGGTGGAAATGGTTTGCTACTTTGGCGAAGTACTCCGGTTCGTGAATCCGCTGATGTATTTTAAGAACTTCACCCTATATGCCTTTGGCAGTGAAACGAAGATCCCGTTATCGGGGAGATCTGCCTGCCCTGTGAAATGCGAAGCCTATTTTTCCGGGGAGGTATTTTCGACTTTTACTCAATTGAGGTTCTACCAAGATGCTCAAGAAAAAAAGGCAGAGCCCATTAAAAACCCTGCCTTTATTGCCCTGAATAGCTTTGTAATTTAATTCAAGGCAGTTAAGTTCGGTTGAGCCGTCACCTGAAACAAGTGTGGAGTCTTCCGAACGTTTAAAATTTTCGTAAGTTCAGTTTTTTTGACTTGCTGTTAATGAACCCATTAAATGCCACCTCAAACTCCCTTTTTAAGTATAACCTCTGGAGGTTTTTGACCGTCTCATTGTTTTGATATAGATGTTGAAGTTGGGAGGCATTTAATTGGATTCATCGTCAACATCCTAAAAACGCATGTTTTTAAAATCAGTTTTATTAATAGCAGAAACCGTGCCAAAGTCTTTTAATGAAATTATTTTGTTGAATATTATATGGTTATAGTTTTATCGTGCGAACGATATGCTAAAATATTGTGTTAAATGCTGTGAGTTTTTTTTCACATTATGAAACA
>PKTV01000174.1:3949-10537 GCA_002868985.1 Desulfobacteraceae bacterium
GGGGTTTTATAAATATTAAAATAGGTTAAATCTAATTTTATTCCCAATATTCCAGCATTCCAACATTCCATTCTTCCATAAAAAGTTACTTTTGGCATGCGATATCATCCGCCACACGGCGTAGGCGGACAAGAAGGCTTTTAAGCTATATGTGGTTGGGAAAGTTGAATTTTTATTCACCAGAGGCGTGATTCGGTGTTTTAAGGTGTTTTAAATTCTCGCATCAGAAACGAAAGATGCGACAGTTCATCTTGAAGTTCTTTTAGCTTGGCTTCAATCATTATTGCTAATACTGCCATTCGGTTTTCATAACTTCCGGCATTGTCAAGACATCTGTCGATCTTTTTTTGGAACTCTTTGAGTTCAGGGTGTTCTTCGAGCAAACGATTCCGTTCTTGACGAGCTGTTTTACCCATCTCAATCAGTTCTTGCCTGCTGAGCGTGCTGCTCTTTTTTTTAAAACTTATAAGATTTCCCATGCTATCAATTCTTAGCAGAAATCATGCCAATGTCCTTATATGATATTATAGACAAAGATATTAAATGGTTAAACTTTTCCATCTCGAATAAAATACTAAAATATCTTATTGAATTCTATGAATTTTATTTCATATTGTGAACTCGTTTTCATAATCTAAACTCGTTCTTATGTTATAATACACCACCGGTTTTCAAGTTTGATGGACTCGTAAAAATCAAAATTTGACGGTAAAGTAAAAAGCTTCAAATTCCCCCGCCAAACATAGGCGGGATAAAAAGGAGGGCAAATTTCGAGGAATGATGGGTACTTATTGTACACTGCAGTGACGAGGAATGCAGCGCAACGCAGAGGTTGGACTTTTTACGAAGCCGTCAATATTCCTTTTTTGATCGTTCCAAGTCCCGTTGCTCGTCACGCCGTCGGATAGACTCACGTTTATCATACTTACGTTTACCCCGGGCAAGGGCCAATGTCAGCTTGGCCTTTCCGTTCTGGAAATAAATCTTTAAGGGGATAAGAGAAAACCCCTTTTCATTGGCTTTGCCGTATAGTTTTTTGATTTCATATCTGTGTAAGAGGAGTTTTCTTTTTCTTAAAGGATCATGATTTCCGTAATAGGCAAAGGGATAAGCACCGATGTGCATCTGATGAACAAATATTTCGCCTTTGTTAATTCTGGCATAAGAATCTTTTAAATTAACGCGGCCGAGTCGGAGGGATTTAACTTCTGTTCCCAAAAGAACCATACCTGCTTCATAAGTCTCTTCGATAAAGAAGTTGTATCTAGCCTTTCTGTTTTCAGTAATTATTTTGATATGGTTTGTGCTCAAATGCTTTTTTTCTCCTTCCAATAACCCATTTGTTCGTTATTCCATAGTTCTTAAGTCCTTTGAAACAAATGGATTTCAAAGGAGCGGTAATGTTTTCAAAAGGCTAACGTGTTACCATCATCCCAATTAAGAACAAAGCGAACTAAGTTCCTGAATAGGCAGGGGAGATTATGGCTCGGTGTATCCCAATTCAAACAGAATACTGCTGTAAGTCCCGAACAGCAGTTCCACAATACCTGTTTCGGATGTTTCTTTAAGAACCTCCTTAACGAACAAGGCGGCATCTTTAACATTGAGGGATCTAATAATTTTTTTAATTGCCGGTATTGATTGAGGATTCATACTTAAATTACTTATTCCCAACCCCAAAAGGATCGGTATGTTCACAGGGTCACTCGCCATTTCTCCGCACACACAGACTTCCACATCGTTGTTTTTTGCAATATCTGAGACATATTTGATCATTCGTATAATCGCAGGGTTAAGCGGTTGATAGAGATGTGCAACCTGTCTGTTGACTCTGTCAACCGCCAGAGAATACTGGATAAGGTCATTGGTTCCAATACTAAAAAAGTCAACATCCCTTGCCATTACATCTGCCATAATTGCGGCCGAAGGCACTTCTATCATTATTCCAACTTCTATATTGTCATTAAAAAGTATACCTTCTTTATCCAGAGAATCGGCTGCTTTGTTTAATATTTTTTTCGCTGCAAGGACTTCATCATGGCATGATATCATGGGGAGAAGAATTCTGACAGGGCCGAATGCAGAGGCCCTTAATACGGCTCGGAGTTGTGTTTTAAAAACATCAGGGTTTTTTAAACAGTACCGTATACCTCGAAGGCCCAAAACAGGATTTTTTTCATCCGAATTTGAGGCATAAGAAACCGCTTTATCACCACTGATATCTAATGTTCGAATAGTAACGGGATTCGGCGCCATCACTTCGACGACATCCTTATAATTCTAGAATAGATCATTTTCATATGGGAAATCGCGCTGGCTAAGATATTGAAATTCTGTCCGATAAAGCCCGATTCCATCCCCGCCATAGTTTATGACTGATACAACTTCTTCAGGGAGCTCGATATTACCCATAACTTCCAGTTTAACACCATCGGTTGTTTTGGCTGGGAGATGACTGCTTCGGGTAATTACAGCCATATGTCTTTCGTAGTTGGATTGTCGTTCTTCAAACTGAATAAGGGTTTTATCGGTGGGATGGACAATAACAATTCCCGCAGTTCCATCCACAATGATAATGTCGTCGTTTTTTATTAAATGTGTCGCTTTTTCAAGACCCAAAACAGCCGGAATTTCAAGCGTTCGGGCGATGATGCCAGTGTGTGAAGTCTTTCCCCCGAGCTCCGTTATAAGTCCTTTTATTTTTTCCAGCTGTATCTGGCTCGTTTCTGCAGGAGAAAGGTCGACAGCCACAAGAATCACCCGTTTTCCAATAGCACCGATATCCAAAGTTTTTGCTCCAACCAGATTTTGCATGATGCTTTCAGATACGTGGACGATATCTGCCATTCTACCCTGCAAATAAGGGTCCGGCATATTTCTGAACATATTTTTAACATTCGATACGACATTTTTGAGGGCCCATTCAGCGTTTACCCTTTTTTTTTCGATGGTTTCGATGGTTTTGCCATAAAGCATCTTGTCTTTATACAAGACCTTGTGAGTTTCAAGTATATGGATGTGCTGTCGTAATTCTTCAGGGGTTTTTTCAATGATTTCTTGAAGCTTGTCTTTGGCATGCTTTACGGCTGATTTAAACCGCTTGATCTCATTTTGTAAGTTGTCTTTACTAATGAAGTATTTATCGACAACCTCTACGCCTTCTTTTCCGACCAGATATGCTTTGCCAATACAGATACCCGGAGCGACATTGATCCCCTGCAGGCGTATTTCGTGTTCGTTGGTATTAAGCATGCCTGATTATTCTCCAAAACCACTTTCAATCAAACGAACCAGGTCGTTTAAAATCCCAAGATCAGATTGATTGTCAATTGTTAATGTAATTGTTGATCCTTTTGGGCAGACCAGTGAAAGGATATCGATAATGCTTGAAGCATCCGCCTTTTTTCCGTCTTTAATAAGCCACACATTTGATTTTGCATTTTGAACCAGTTTTGCTATCATTGCTGCGGATCTGGCGTGAAGCCCGAGATCGTTTGTTATGGTAACACGTCTTGAAAATTCATTCTCTGAATTATTCATCATTGGAAATTTAATTTGTGCCCGATATGCATTTATGGATGGGCATGAGCTAAAGCCTCTCCCGGCGCAAATGGACGCGTATTTTAACCAAAGATGTGCTGTTTGATATACGTGCAATACGATGCAGCGCACTAAGAAGCAAGGTCCAGGCTATGGCTTGAGTTACCTTCAGCCGTCATAACCTTAAGCGAATAGAGCGAAGTCGGCTTGTAGTCTATTCATATATGAATTAACAGAATTCCAAAATGTTAGTCACTTTAGCAACTTTACACTTCTAATTCTACAACATACAACAACCGGCTTCACAAGTTCTCCGAGCATAAGTCGGTTGTATCTGCTATTTAATAGTTATTGCCACAAAATGCAAAATATATGTAACAAGGGATCAAAATTTATAAGAGATAATCACCATAAGATTTAAAAAATTTTATCAATCCCCATAATGTTTGTCAATCTGTAATCATTGACAAAGCTTTAAATTACTGTTAGGGCTTATTTTGAAGCTGTTCTACAATAGCTTGAATTATTAAGAAATATCTATTGTCTTCTTTATGCATTAATTTTCTTGGGAGATGGTTCATGGCGGAAAAAATATTGATTTTTGGAAAGGATACCTGACCCTATACAAATCAGGCTCGTGAAGCTTTTGCCAAGCAAGGTCAGGAAGTTAAATACGTTAATGTTAAGGCTGGTGCTGAGAAGATGGAAACCATGCTGGAATATTCCGATGGCATACGAAAGGTCCCGGTTATTGTGGAACAAGGCAATGTTACCATCGGGTTTAACGGCGGAACGTGAGGCGTTTAAGTCTATCGCCTGTATGTCGATAAATTGAGACCTTTGCAAGATACCCCGTTTATTATCGGATCGAAGCGGAATTTCATACAACGATGAGATTAAGGATGTTTCATAGACGTTTAACATGATTTTATTTTATTGAATAAAATGGAAAAACAATTTCTTGTTGATGATTTAAATATCGGTGAGGCATGGCGACTTTTCAAGATCATGGGAGAGTTTGTTGAAGGCATCGATACGCTTAATGAAATAGGGCCTGCGGTGAGTTTCTTCGGATCTGCAAGAATTAAACCTTCTGATTCAATCTATAAAAAAACCGAAAAACTGGCCAAGCTTTTTGTAGAAAGCAACTTTGCCGTGATTACAGGTGGGGGGGGAGGCGTGATGGAAGCGGCCAATAAAGGTGCGACAGAAGCAGGGGGCACCTCCGTCGGGCTGAATATTATTCTTCCCTTTGAGCAGAAGCCGAATTCTTTTGCCAATGTTAAAATAGACTTTAAATACTTTTTCATTCGCAAAGTCATGTTCGTTAAATATGCTGCGGCATACATTATCCTACCTGGCGGTTTTGGTACCCTGGATGAATTGTTTGAAGCCGTCACACTGGTTCAGACCCACCGCATAAAGCCTTTTCCGTTAATTCTGGTCGGCTCGGACTACTGGCTAGGGCTCATTGATTGGATAAAAACAAAACTGCTTTCTGAAAAGCGGATATCTCCGGAGGATATTGAAATTTTGCAGGTCATGGATGAGCCTGAAGATATCGTCAAAGCCGTACAGAAAGTGATTATATTATAGTGAGTATTTTTAGGGATTCAAGTTTGGAGCTGTTTCAACCTGCCTGCCTTTTTTTTGCATACGGATAAACAGCAAATGGGTATATTTCTACTTGATTAATAAAAAATATAATGTATGATCTGACGAAAATAAATGAATGATATTCAGAAAAGAGGTTATTAAGCCTCTTTTTTTAAGTTAAGCTTCAATTGGTCGCAAGCAAAATGGGGCTTTTTATAAATTATATCAAATATATATAAGGGTTATGCAAATTCATCCGAATTTATTAAAATGCTAAATAAATCAATTAAAGGAAAAGAATTTTGACAGAATCTAATAAACCCAAAGAACAGGACATTCTGATGGAGTTAGAGGATGTCCATATGTTTTTCGGTAAAGTGTGCGCTTTGGCCGGCGTTAGCCTGAAAGTAAGAAAAGGCGAGATTCATTCTGTCATCGGTCCCAACGGCGCCGGCAAGACGGTGATGATGAATATCATTAACGGCCTTTATTCTCCGCAAAAGGGGAATATCTTCTATAAACAAAAAAAGATCAACGCACTCAAGCCGTTTGAACGGGCTCAACTTGGCATTTCTAGAACATTTCAGAAAGTCGAGGTTTTCGGGGGAATGACGGTATTGGATAACATCCGTCTGGGCCGTCATATCCATATGAAATCGGGTATTACCACCGGATCGATTTATCTTGGCAAAACCGCCCGTGAAGAGGTTGAACACAGAAATTTTATTGAAGAACAAATCATCGATCTTTTGGAAATTCAACATATCCGACATAAACCTGTGGGCATGTTACCGTATGGACTGCAAAAACGAGTAGAACTCGGCAGGGCATTGGCCCTGGAACCGGAGCTTTTAATCCTGGATGAACCGCTGGCCGGGCTTAATCTCGAGGAAGTCGAAGACATGGCAAGGTTTGTTTTGGATATTAGTGAAGAAGAACGATGGAGGGTCACCTGTATTCTGGTGGAGCATGATATTGGTGTGGTCATGGATTTATCCGACCGTGTCTTTGTTCTTAATTTCGGCAACATGATCATCGACGGAACTCCTGATGAAGTCCAAAATCACCCTGAAGTGATTAAGGCGTACCTGGGTGAAGAGGATTTGTATGCAACAAGGGCATAAAACAGTATATAAAAAAATATAGCATGAAAATTACAAAAGACCTCACAATCCCAAAGCTTTTTTATGAAAAGGCCGGCAAATACGGCAAGGGCAGAGTGGCCATGCGGGAGAAGGAATTCGGCATCTGGCGCCCCATCACCTGGCATGATTATTTCCAAAATGTCAAGTACTTGACACTTGGGCTTATTCGTTTAGGCCTTGAAGAAGGGGATAAGGTTGCCATGATCGGCGACAATCGTCCCGAGGGTTTATGGGCTGAAATGGCGACGTTATGCGCAAGGGGTGTTGGGGTTTGGCTATTCCAGGACTGCCTGATTGATGAAGTCAA
>PKTV01000421.1 GCA_002868985.1 Desulfobacteraceae bacterium
CCCAAAAATACTGAACTGATGTCTCAGGTAGACTATCTGAAAACTCGGATAAAAGATCTCGAAGACAAATATACCTGGATTTCCACCGGCAGACCAGCGGAAATCCCTTTCTGGGTTATGCCGGCAGGATGACCTATCTATATTTCAGCCGTCTGTATCTATCAGTTTTTTATTCAGCAAATGAATAAAAAGCGGATCACGCTTTCTTTTCTTTGAGCTTTAACGTTTCTTTAACCAATTGTTTTTCGTGTTCAAAGTCAACAGCTCTCTGGAGCATGATTTTCTGGGCCATTACAGGCCCTGCCCCATGCCAGGTGACAACCCCGTGGAGCCCTGCTGTCCAATGCTGAAGGAGTTTGTGAACTTTCATAATGTTTTCAGTTGGTTCTTCAGAACCAAAGCTGTAAAATTCTTCCACATAATCTTTCACATCGGGATTCTTTAGCTCTTTTAAGGATGGAATGGTGACCACAAGTCCTCCGCCGATATCCCCTGCCAGAGCCATGGCCCGCCAGAAGGCAGTGCAAATATTGAGCTTGGCGACATTACCCATCACCTCATCCGGCAAATAAACCCCTGATCCGGGGGGATCCTCGGTTCCTTCCCGGGCAGCGGCCAGGCCACATGCACGGCCCGTTTCCCTGAGTACCACCATTTCTGTTATTTGTTCGTTGATATGTGGAACTTTGTCGAGCCCCTTGTACTCCTGTATGAGCTTGGAGGCTCCGATGATCTGGTTCATGAACCCGACTTTACAGGTTCCTCCGCAGGTCATACGGTGAGTTTTTGCAAACCGCATAACAATCTTTCCGGAATATTGGACTTCACCGCAATGAAAGACGCGTTCCCATGGCACAAAAACATTATCAAAGATGACCATGGAGGTTTCTCGCTGACCAAATACCGGATTTCCCAACTCATAAAGATCGTCCGCCATTTCCCTTTCTGCTGAGTATGGAGAAAACTGACAGACGTACGTTATCCCCTCAGCGTCGGTGGGTGTCGCAAAGGCAACTGAATAGTCTTCCTCTCCTTTCCTGTGGGATGATTGCGGCATCACAACCAGTTCATGGCTAGCAAAAGCACCGCTGATGTTTATTTTTGCACCTCGTACAACGATACCCTTCTCGTTTTTTTCTACCACTTTTAAGGAAAGATAAGGGTCCGGCCAATCCAGAGTCTTTTTGTCCCGCCTGCCCCTGGGTTCAGTCAAAGCGCCGGCAACAGAGAGATCTTTTTCCTGAACCATCTTGAGAAATTCCATAAAACGCGGATGATACTCCGTACCCAGATCCTGATCCATCTCCCAAGTTGTTGCCGCAAGGGCATGGAATGCATCATAGCCCACACATCGGTAGATACAAGTTCCCAGCCTCTCAGCCGTGAATGTTCCTGCTTCGGCTTTTTTAACGAGATCCTCTATACTGGCGCTCACATGAGTGTAGCGATTGACCATACCGTCAATGAGCGGTGAATAGCAGGACATGACATCCTTATATTTTGGATCCAGGGCCCAGCCGTAACTGGCCTTGTTGGATTCCACAACGGTTCGAGTGTTGGGGTTCTCAAGAACATTGCCTACCCTCTTTCCGTTCATGTACACTCTGGGTTTCATTTTTTTTAAACTCTCTTCAAACTGCTCGGGGGTCATTAATGCCATTTGGTTCTCCTTTTATTGGATACTTACGCTTCGCACCCGCATTTTTATATCAGGAAATCGAAAATAAACCAAAACAAATTTCAATGGGCTCAAAGGCGTAATTTTCACCCCAAATTCGAATCTTTAAACAATCTTTACACTTTCTTTATCCATCCTTCACCATGAATGTTTATATTCTTTCCATCAAAGGAACCCATTGGCAAAGAGACATGCGACCTCTGGACGTTTGTCCAAATCAGTATTATGTTTAACGGAGTTTGAAGCAACGGAGGTGAAACATGAGATCATTATATATCGTATTCATCGTTTTTATATTATTCTTGCTCGGCTATCAGCAGGTTAATAGCATGGATAAAATGGAGAAGAACATGAAAAATAACACAGAGAAATCCGCATCTGCCGTTTTTGCCGGCGGATGTTTCTGGTGCACGGAATCCGATTTTGAAAAGGTTGAAGGTGTCATCGAGGTCATTTCCGGTTACACCGGCGGCCAGGTAAAAAATCCCACTTATAAGCAGGTTTCCGGTGGCGGCACCGGCCATATAGAGGCCGTAAAAGTCATCTACGATCCAGCCAGGATAAGCTATGAAAAACTCTTGGACGTCTTCTGGCAGCACGTGGACCCCACAGATCCCGGAGGGCAGTTTGTGGATAGAGGCGCCCATTACAGAAGCGCTGTCTTTTACGCAGACAAGACAGAAAAACGTCTGGTAGAGCAATCCAAACAGCGCCTATCTGCTTCGGGACGGTTCAGCAAAACCATCGTAACGGATATCCTTCCTTTAGGAGAATTCTATCCGGCCGAGGATTACCATCAGGATTATTACAAAAAGAATCCGATACGGTACAAGTGGTACCGTTCCGGTTCGGGACGCGACCAGTTTCTGAAAAAAACCTGGGCAGACCTGAAAACCGGTACTCAAAAGGAGACCATGGAGTCGGGAATGGACAGTAAAATTACTCCGACCATGGAAGATAAAACAAAATCCGGCATGGAGAAAGGCGGTATGTCTTCAGTGGCCGTTAAAGAGAAAATGGGCGATGATCGGAAATACGCCCGGCCCAACGATAATGAGCTACGGCAGCGCCTGAATCCCATGCAGTATAAGGTCACGCGTCAAAACGGCACCGAGCCGCCCTTTAAAAACGAGTACTGGAACAATCATAAAGTAGGCATCTATACTGACATTGTCAGTGGTGAACCGCTTTTCAGTTCCGTGGATAAATTTGAATCGGGCACGGGCTGGCCCAGCTTTACACAACCTCTTGAGCCTGAAAACATCGTGGAAAAGGCCGACCGGACCCTCTGGATGGTACGCACCGAGATACGCAGCCGCCACGGCGACAGCCATCTGGGTCATGTGTTTGATGACGGCCCGGCGCCTACCGGTCTGCGTTATTGTATCAACAGTGCGGCTTTGCGATTCATCCCGGTTGAAGACCTGGAAAAGGAGGGCTACAACGAGTATCGGAAAATCTTTAAGTAATTAGATCAACACCGTTTTCTACGATCCGAAACAAATTACCATTGAAGATATGGTAAAGGCATTAAAAGCTGCCGGCACTTATCGCGGATTTGCAGAATAATTTTTTTTGTGAAATATGCCGGATTAAGAGGGGGATATCGGCAGGGAAAACCAAACACGGGTTTCATCGTTGTGTATCTGAGCGCCGACCTTCCCATTGTGCGCCTCAATCAACTCTTTGACAATGGCCAGACCGATACCCGCACCGCCATGTTCCCTCGAGCGGGATTTTTCACCCCTATAAAAACGTTCGAAGATAAAGGGGAGATCCTGTTCGGCAACTTCAACACCGGTATTGGCAAAAACAACTTGAATGTCTTGATTCATCGATCGCGTAATTATTTTGACCGTTCCGCCGGAAATTGTGTACTGATATGCATTTTGCATCAGATTGCGGATAACTTGCGTCATTTTTTCAGGATCGGCATAAATACGAACAGTCCCGTCAACCTTCGTTGAATCCACATCGATACGCTTGGTTTCAAATTGAGTCCGGAAGACATCGAGCACGCGTTCAATCACATCTCCTATACGAATATCCATAAGATCGAGGGTCTCTCTTGCCGCATCTGCTTTGGCCAGATGCAAAATATCTTCCACCAAATGCGTTAGTCGCAGGGTTTCATCATGGAGAAGCTCAAAGGTTTCCCTGGATGCGGGGACGACGTCGTCAATCAACGCTTCAAGATATCCTTGAATATTGCTCAGCGGTGTCCGAAGTTCGTGTGCGACATCGATCATCATTGTTTTTCGAAGTCGTTCGATCTTTTGAAGACTGTCTGCCATCCGGTTAAAGGCCATTGCCAGTTGACCGACTTCGTCTTTAGATCTGATCGGAATACTAACCGAATAATCTCCCGATGAAATGCTGCGCGTAATTTCGGCCATTTGGGCAAGGGGACCCAAAACCCGTTTGATGAGCAGAAAGCTGAGTAATAAAGCCAGTAAAAGTGCTGACAAGCTTGCCCAGATAAGGTACCTGTGAACGGCACTCAAAAACATTTCATGGCTCGGACCCGGGGAAATTTTGTACTTCTCCATCAAAACCATAAAATAATCTGCAGAAAGATAGTCAATAGACAGCCATACAATAGCGATAACAAACCCGATCACCAGGATATTAATCCCCAGAAGTTTCCATACCAAATGTTCGGTTACAGGTAGGCTTTTCTTCTTCATGAGTCGCTGTCTTCCGCAAAATGATACCCGATGCCGCGGGCGGTCATAATGTATTTAGGTGTCGATGGATTGTCTTCTATCTTTTGTCGTAACTTTCCAATGTGGACATCGATGACACGGTCAATGACGAGGGCTTCACCTGCAGGATATAGATGATTTAAAAGCTCATCACGCGTGAAAACCCTTCCGGGAGAAACCATAAGCGCCTGCAAGAGCGCATATTCATGGGGCGTAAGTTGAACAGGACGATCCTTTAGACGTACGGTTCTTTTTTCGAGATTCAATACCAAATCTTTATAAGATAAAATACTTTTATCTTTTATCGGAAAAAAACGCCCTCTTCTGAGAACGGCCTTTACACGGGCAACCAGCTCTCTCGGGCTGAAGGGCTTGGCCACATAATCGTCGGCACCGAGGGTCAGGCCGGAGATTCGATCAACTTCCTCCCCTCTGGCAGTGAGCATGATGATAGGAACATCTGAATTTCGCCGGAGTTGACGGCATACTTCCCAACCGTCAAGCTTCGGAAGCATCAAATCGAGGATCACCAATATCGGATTGTGACGTTTTGCAAGTGCCAATCCCTCAAGCCCGTCATGAGCAACCATGGCATTAAAGCCTTCTTTTTCTAAATAAAGCGCGACCAGAGATGTCGTTTTTTTATCGTCTTCAACAATCAATATCGTCTTCATGGTGTTATTCCTGCTACCGGATTTTGTGCCTTTAATTTTTTAGCAAAGTAGATACAGCGTAACAGGCTGGATAAATTTTTCAAGGTAAAATCATATAGATGTAATCATTAATTGGTTACAATCCATTTAACTTATAACCTTAATTGAGCGAAAAACGAGGCTCCAACACCGAGGTTGGGATAAAAGATTATTTTGAGATAGCTTCATATTATAATCCTTTTCGGCTTTGTATACATTCAATTTGGGTTTAACTGTTTAGGGTGAACTGTAAAAAATGAAGGCTTGAGTTCTTAAGCTTGGATTGACAGATGGCACGCGCTTAATTATATTGCCAGCGTTTCAACGAAACGATTTAAAAAAACACTGGGGTTAAGATGCATCTCGACCATTCACCTCCGCAAAGAGTTGCCTGGTTCGTCTGGGGCTCGGGCGCTCTTTTTTACCTGATGGGCTTTTTTCATCGCGTGGCACCGGCCGTAATGACTGAAGAGCTGATGAGAGAGTTCAACATAAATGCGACCGCACTGGGTAACCTGTCCGCTTTCTATTTCTACAGCTACGTAGCCATGCAAATCCCCACAGGTATTCTCGCCGACACTTGGGGACCCCGCCGGCTACTCACCATCGGATCACTGGTTGCCGGAATCGGGACACTGCTCTTTGCCTTGGCCCCACAGATTATTTGGGCCTATTTGGGCCGATTGTTAATCGGCGGCTCCGTTGCTGTGGCCTTTGTCGGATTACTAAAAGTAGCAAACAATTGGTTTCCTCCGCGCCACTATGCCATGGTATCGGGAGTGGCACTGTTTTTTGGCATTGTCGGTGCTGTTTTTGCAGGGGCCCCACTGCGGCTGCTCATGAATCATTGTTCCTGGCGGATCGTCATTTTTCTGTCGGCACTGGTAACCTTTGTTCTCTCTTTGAACATTTGGTTCTTTGTCAGGGACTATCCCCACGAAAAAGGATATGCGAATTATGGCGACACCGAAATAACTGCCGGCAAAAGCTCGCATCAAAAGATAATACAGGGTGTTGTTGAAGTATTCAACTATCCGAATACATGGTTTCTGTGTGTTATACCCGGGGGGCTTGTCGGTTGTGTGCTTACATTCTCCGGCCTTTGGGGGGTTCCCTTTCTCACGACACACCACGGATTGTCGCCACCCCTAGCAGCGGCGATGACATCCACGCTACTGGTGGCGTGGGCAATTGGCGGCCCCATTTTCGGTTGGCTTTCAGATCGTCTGGGGCACCGCAAACGACTCTATCTCGCCGGAAGCATCATATCAATCGCCGGATGGCTTTCTATAACCTTTATTACGAAAATTCCGGTTTATGGGCTCGTCGGAATGCTTTTGGTGACAGGCTTTAGCTCCGGCTGCATCATTATCACTTTTGCATTTGCTAAAGAATCGGTTCCCGCCTATCTCTCTGGAACGGTTTCAGGTGTCGTCAATATGGGGGTCATGATGGGGCCTACATTACTGCAACCTGCGGTGGGC
>PKTV01000186.1 GCA_002868985.1 Desulfobacteraceae bacterium
AGCAGAGACCTTTATGAATCGCCCGGACAGGTTCTTTCATTACGAGCCCTTATTCACGAGTTCTTTCAGCAAAAATTTAATCATACCTGAAGCGGTAAGGCTTCCAAAAGGTTAAAGTGTTACTGTTTTTTTAAATGTGTTAAAATTCTTCAGGAGTACCCCGGGTCAAAATTCCTTATATACCCTTGCCAATGGGTGGCCGGGGGCTTTAATTTTAAGATCCAGAAAATATCCGTACGGGGTTTGATCCACCGAATAGCCTGCATTTTCAAGCCGTTCTTTCGTCCGATCCAACAATTCCAGAGCTTTTTCGGGGTCTGCCTTTTCTTGCCCCAGATGGGTAAAGGAATGCAGAATGATACGGAGTGTTTCCCATTTTCGAGCCAACCATTTGGCGTTTTTTACCAGCTTGGTCTCAGAAGAGCTACCGGTTTCAACGTCTCTCGGCTCGATATGAACAAACGCCACCACCGTATTTCTGTTTTCAGCAGGCTCTGCTTCAGGAACATCGGGAAGTGTTTTTATGGCCGGTGTCCAGTCAAAATCATCACAAAACCAGAATAATACGCGCATTGATTTAGCCCATATACACAGACAACACATCTTTTCTTGCATTGGCATGTTGCATGGTAACCTGAATGAGATCCTCCGGCTTTAATTCTATGCCGCTCGACAAAGGCAGCTCGCATTCTATCATGTATTCTTTTAAAATTATTTGATAATTATTTCTTTTTTTATAAAGAACGATCGCCTCTTCTTTCTGCCCGAATTGTTTTTCAAGATATTTCAATAACCAGTATCGATGGCGACGGTATTGAATTTTAGCAACATGACGGGTTGGCTGTTCGAGGACCTGAATGACATCATTGATTTCTTCACGCGTTGAAGGCTTTTCCAGACCGAAAACGGATCGAATCTGTCTTTGAGTGGCAAGGTCAAAATATTTCCGAATCGGCGATGTTGCGGTAACATAGGCATCTAATCCAAGTCCCGAATGTTTTTCAGGTTCGGAATTGAGCATAAATCGGCTCAACAGCTTTCGTTGCATACAGTTTTGGAACAGTGTGCCATTATTTCCTTTATAGAGTCTTTCCCTCGGTGATGCCTGGGACCGGTATATGGCAGGAACATTATGTTCTGCCAAAAACTTGGCCATTAACCAGTTTGCCATGATCATTATTTCTGCAACCAGCATTCTCCCGGGGCTTTCTCTGTTAATTCTGCTCACGGTGATCTCACCATCGTCAGCGATCCAGATATTGATATCCGGCAACGTTATCTGGATAGCGCCGGCGGACATCCTTTCTTGGCGAAATTTTTCTGCTATATTTCGAAGGACAATAATATCTTCATTGTCATCTGCAATAATATTGACATCGTAATAGGTCAACTGTTGCGCGACTTTGATGAGGCTCGGGGTAATTTCATAATCGTTTATTTCATAGGATCTGCTTAGATTTACCAATATACTGATTGCGGGACGCAGTTGACCGGCTTTAAGACTGCAAAGATCTTCGGCTAAAGAAGACGGCAGCATGGGAATTTTCTGATCGGGCATATAAATCGAACTTCCGCGGGTGAGGGCTTCCTGATCAATGATGTCTCCTTTTTTAACAAAGTGTCCAACATCAACGATATGAATGCCCAAACGATAATGATCACCACAATCCTCTAAACTGATCGCATCATCAAAATCTAACGTCGACTGGCCGTCTATGGTCATTAGGGGAAGCATTGTTAAATCTTTTCGATGCCTGGTATCTAAAGAATCTTGGGCTGAAGCGATGAGTCGAGTTGTATATTGATTCACCTCATCAGGAAAAACAGTAGCTATGTTATACCGGTAAAGGTCTATATTTTCATTCTCACGAAACACGCCCAGCTTGATCAAAACATTAAAGAGTTCTTCATCAGGATCTATGCCGGCCCTTGCAAGTACTGCCTTTGATAGGTCGTAGTTTTCGTTTTCCCTTCCAAAAAGATAAAATGAGTTGAGCAGATCTACAATTTCTAATTTATCCTCGGGTATTAAGGGATCATTATCGTTCATCACGTTTGCCAGCCAGTCTCCTCCTTCTTGGATAATACGATTTTTTCGGGCAATTTCTCTTTCATGGGCAATTTTTCGTTCAACCTGGTCTTGGGTGTTCGGGAAAAACCGATTGTGATGAAATTTAAAATAAAGCCTGTTCTGAAAAAAGGCCCTGACCACAGCAGACTCGTGATCATCATTCGGGCTGTCCGGAAAACAGAATTCCGTCATTGTCCTCAAGTCGATCCATTCTTGTTCCGTATTTAATACTTCCCACAATTCTTTGATATCGACATTGTTGATTAAGGCATTGCGTCGGCCGACGATCTCTTTTAGTGTATCAACCATCTTATTTCGTCCCATGGACAAATCGAGGCGGGTTTTATACTTGTGAGCCAGGCGGTTGGCTGAAAGGTTGACTTCACGGTTGGATTCGGTTAGAAGTCTAAGTCTTTGATTTTTAACTTCCAATACGACCGCGCACATTATTTTCTGGCGGTCAATATATTCAACGATGTTTCCAGATTCCATAGATAAACAACATAACAAGCACTGGCATGAAAGTCAATGTGATGACGAATCAAACATCTCACAAATCGCACGCGTTTCGACTTTTGTTGCCCCATATGAAAATCTGTTATAAAAGCTGTTTGTAAGAAAACTATGAAATCTATATATTTAATAAAACCGTATCTTAAAGAACGGCGAATTTTCATCGTCATCGGCCTTGTTTGTCTTATCACTGTCGATTTTTTGCAGCTATTCATCCCTCGTGTTATTAAGTGGGCCATAGACGATCTTACCGACTATCGAGTCGATATGCCATCGCTGTTGATATATTCGCTTTACATCGTCGGAATCGCCATTTTGATCGGCATTTTTCGTTATATATGGAGACGCTGCCTCCTCGGAACTTCCAGACGGGTAGAGGAAGGTCTGCGCAACAAACTTTTTGACCACATACAAACGCTATCCGCCTCATATTTCGTTAAAACCAAGACCGGCGATCTGATGGCCCACGCCACCAATGATATTCAACACATACGAATGGCCACAGGCATGGGCATGGTAGCTCTGACCGATGCTGTTGTTTTAGGTACGGCAGCCATCGGCTTTATGGCCTATATCAATGTCAAGCTGACGCTTTTTGTTCTCATCCCCATGCCGATGATCGTTTTCGGAGCCCGTTTTTTCAGTAAAAAGATGCATCGTTATTACGGAGAGGTCCAAGGCGCTTTTTCGGATCTGACAGAAATTGTGAGGGAAAGATTTGCAGGCATTCGCATTATCAAGGCTTACAACCGACAACAGGAAGCAGCATCCAGGCTCGAATCGGTGTCAAAAGATTATATTGAAAAAAACTTGGCCCTTGTAAGAATTACAGGATCTTTTTTCCCGATGATGGTCTTTTTTTCAAATATAAGCCTTGCCATTGTCCTTTTCTTAGGGGGCCGACTGACCATAACTTTTACCATTACGCCCGGAGATTTCGTTGCTTTTATCAGTTATCTCGGCCTGTTAACCTGGCCCATGATGGCCACGGGATGGGTTGCAAACCTGATCCAGCGCGGCAAAGCATCTTTGGACAGAATCGACAAAATTATCCAAACCCAGCCGGAAGTCGATGATATGCCGGAAGCAGTATTCCTTAAGCATGTCAAGGGATCTATCGTCTTTGAAACGGTATCGTTTTCGTATATGCCGTATATTCATACCTCCGGTATCACACCGGTTCTGAACGGGATCGACCTAAAAATTAAGCGGGGGAATATTCTTGGGATTGTCGGTCCTCCGGGAAGCGGCAAATCAACCCTTTTGAGCCTGATCCCCAGGATCTTTGAAGTTGTTAAAGGACGCATTACGTTAGACGGAATCGATATTCACAAGATTCAAATCCGAAACTTAAGATCCATGATCTCGTATATGCCCCAGGAACCCTTTTTATTTGCCGGTACCATCCGGGAAAACATCACCTTCGACAATACAAACACAAGAGAACCGGAATTGATTCAGGCAGCCCAAGGCGCATGCTTTTATGATGCCGTTAACGCTTTTCCTGACGGTTTTGAAACCGTTGCAGGAGAAAAAGGGGTGATTCTTTCCGGCGGCCAGAAACAGCGTGTTGCCCTGGCACGCACATTGTTGAAGGATTCATCCATTATGATACTGGATGATCCCATCAGCCAGGTGGATATTAAAACCGGTCAAACGATTATCAATACCATTCGATCCATGGCTGGGAAAAAAACCATCATTATTGTTTCACACCGTCTTTCTGCTGTCCGGTTTGCCGATCAGATCATCACCCTTGATCGCGGCCGCATCATCGAGTCCGGCACCCATTCGGAATTGATGGCAAATGACAGATATTATGCCAAAACATTCCGCCTCCAGGAGATAGAAGAAGAATATGCATATTGATTATGGCTATTTCGAAGAAAAACAGCTTGGAAAAACCTATGATGTCAAATTATTGGGACGGCTGTATCCGTATACAAAACCCTATAAACTGCTGCTGTTAAGCTCAATTGTTCTGATTGTCCTTATCACCCTGCTTGATCTTTCCCTGCCTTACGTGACCAAGATTGCCATCGATCGATATATTGTACCCGGACAGAGATTAACAAAAAATCAAATGGTTGAATCGGATGAAAACAAAATAAGAACCTTAAAGGCGGATATGGCCGATCCGCAAATCAAATCCATTGTCCGTAAATATTCCGATCTTTTTAGGGTTGAAGGATCTTCTGCGCTCATATATTTTCACAACCTTAAAAAACTCGACAAAAACGATCTTTCGATATTGAGAAAAAGAGACCTTTCCGGAGTCACTTTTATCACCGCTGTTTTTCTTGCCATCGTAATTTTAAATTTTGTTCTCAATGTTGCCCAGGTTTTAATCATGGAATATGCAGGTCAAATGGTGATGCATGATTTAAGGGTACACCTGTTTAAACATATCCAGAGCCTGTCGGTGGCATTTTTCTCGCGCAATCCCGTGGGTCGATTGGTGACCCGGGTGACCAATGATATTCAGAACATGCACGAATTGTTCACTTCCGTCATCGCATTTGTCTTTAAGGATCTTTTTTTACTGGTGGGAATCGCAGGGGTTCTTATCAGCATTCATCTTAAACTGGCCCTGGTTTCCTTTACGGTGCTCCCTTTTGTTGTGTATGCCTCTCTACATTTTTCAGGTCAGGCCAGAGAGGCTTACCGGACATTGCGAATAAAGATTGCCGAAATAAATACCCGGTTTTCGGAAACCATCGGAGGAATCAAAATAATACAGCTCTTTTTACAAGAGAAACAAAATTACTTAGGATTTAAAAATCTCAACCATGAACACTATCTGGCCGGTATGAGACAGATTCATGTTTTTGCGATTTTTATGCCGGTCATTGAAATCCTGGGTGCGGCTGCAATTGCCGTTGTGATTTTTTATGGCGGCGGCAGTGTCCTATCGGGAACCATAAGCCTTGGTGCCCTTGTGGCGTTTTTGTCTTATATGAAGATGTTTTTCAGGCCGATCAGAGACATCGCCGAAAAATACAATATTCTGCAAAATTCAATGGCATCGGCCGAAAGGATATTTCTGATACTGGATAGTTCTGAAACCATACTACAACCGGTCGCTGACATTGGTTTTCGTCCTGAATTAAGATCAAAACCCGTAAGCACGGCTTTGGATAAAATTTCGAAAATTTCCATGGAAAAGGTTTCTTTTGAATATGTTAAAAATGAGCCCGTGCTTAAAAATGTTTCCTTTAGTATAAAAGCCGGTGAAACCCTGGCGGTGGTTGGCCCCACAGGATCCGGAAAAACATCGATGATCAACCTTATTATCCGATTTTATGACCCGACGTCCGGAAGGGTCCTGTTTAATGGGGTTGATATTAAAGAAAAAAATGTCAAAGAGTTAAGAGTAAAAATGGCGCTGGTGATGCAGGACCCTTTTTTGTTCTCTGATACCATCCAAGAAAATATTACACTGGGAGCACGCAATCTTTCGGAATCAACATTTCAGCAGATTTTACAGGACTCAAACTGCAAAACCATAGTAGACAGATTGCCTGAAGGTGCGCATACCGTGCTTTCCGAGGGAGGAACATCCATTTCAAGCGGTGAACGCCAGCTCATATCCATTGCAAGAGCCTTTGCCCGTAATCCGGACCTTATTATTCTCGATGAGGCAACATCGTATATCGATTCGGAAACCGAGGTTAAAATTCAGGAGGCTTTAACCAAATTGATGTCCAACCGGACTTCAATTGTTGTGGCACACCGACTTTCAACCGCTCGGGAAGCAGACAAAATTATTGTGCTGAACAGGGGACAAATCATCGAAACCGGAAACCATTCGGAATTGATGAAGATTCAAGGGTTCTATTACCGGTTGAATCAGCTTCAGGGTTAAGCGATAAAGGCATTTTTTTGTTGACAATTTTTGTTTTTTTTGCATTAT
>PKTV01000443.1 GCA_002868985.1 Desulfobacteraceae bacterium
CCGTCATGATCCTGAAGAAAGTATGTTTTATATCCCTGGGCAACACCGACGCTGGCATCTTTGGAAGAAAGACGGGACGCGTGTTGTCCGGTCTCCAATCCTTTTCCTGCCGCCTCGACGCCCACAAGTTCAACCGGATCATCAAGAAAAGATTGAAAAATCCCCAATGCATTGGACCCTCCGCCGACACAGGCATAAATGCGCGAAGGGAGCCTGCCTTCTATTTCAAGGATTTGCTCTCTGGCCTCTTTTCCGATAATCGATTGAAAATAAGAAACCATTTCCGGAAAAGGATGAGGCCCACATGCCGTGCCCAAAACATAATGGGTGGTATCCATATTTGTCACCCAGTCCCGGAAAGATTCATTAATGGCATCCTTTAAGATCCGGGTCCCCTCCCGTACCGTAACAACTTCTGCACCCAATCGTTCCATCCAGAATACATTTGGACGCTGTCGTTGGACATCGACCTCTCCCATATAGATGGTGCATTTGAATCCAAATTTCGCAGCCATGGTGGCTGTGGCCACCCCGTGCTGGCCTGCACCGGTCTCTGCAATGACTCGCGTTTTTCCCATTCGTTTTACCAAAAGTCCCTGCCCCATAACGTTATTGGCCTTATGTGCCCCGGTATGGTTGAGGTCCTCCCTCTTGATATAAATGCGCGCCCCGCCAAAATTTCGCGTTAGGTTTTCTGCAAACGTCAGCGGAGTGGGGCGGCAAGAATATGTGGACATAATATCGACATATTCTCGCCAGAAATCGGGATCGTCTTTTGCTGCTTGAAATGTTTCAACCAGTTCATCAAAGGTGGCAATAAGGATTTCAGGAAGATAAGCCCCCCCGAAATTTTCATAATAGCCTCTGTCTTTCATCGCAATATCTCCGTATTCATTAAAAATTCATATTTCTTATCATTACTCAATTTGATTTACGAATAAGCTCCCAAAGTCTGTGAAAAAACAAATTGATCTGTTCGACAATAAAGTTCTGAATAAATAGCGCTTTTTATCTGATCAAAGTTCAAAAATCGTTTTACCATAAGAATTGGAGTTTCTGGCGTAACCTCTAAAGTATTCGCTTTTTCGCCGCTTAAATAGCCAATTCTAAAGTTCTGCCTGCCGCTGCCGGGTTTCATGTAATAGTGTTCATCGACAACTTGGGAAAGAGATCGGCAAGACAGGTCAATCTTATCTATCTCCTTAAACAACATATCATGGAGATACATATCTTCGATAAGAACCGGCACCTTTTCAACCCGACTGAACCTAGAATAAAAATAAGCCTTCTTGTTTGAAAACGGATTTTCCGGATCATATCTGATTTGCTCAAGCCGAATATTTTGGAGGATATGCGTCGTAACCTCTATCCCTTTTTTATTGAAGGCCGATGTTGTGCCGGCCAATGAAAAAAGATCAACCTCTTTTTGCAGCTCACATACAAAGGTTCCTGAACCCCTCTTACGCATCAGGATGCGTTTTCTAACCAGAAGATCCGTCGCCTGTCTGGCCGTAGGCCTTCCTATGCCGTAAAGGGCAGCAAGTTCATTCTCGGATAAAATCTTTGAGCCTGGCGGATATTCTCCTGAGCGTATTTTATCCAGGATAATGTTTGCTAACTGATGATATAATGGAATTGGAGAGAGTGAATTGAGCATAAATGAATCTTGGCACTAATTGGTAAAGTTGTCAAGACAATTTATATTATGCTTTTGGACATCTCAATAGTATGTATTTTCAAAATACGTTGGTTTTTTTAGAGAGTGTCAGAAATCTAACACTCTCTCAAGTTTTGATTCATTCTTTAAGAATATTTCATTCCTATTATTATAGGTTTTTCCCAATTGCAGGTGTTGTTACTAGGAAAGGAAAAAATTATTGGGTAAAAATACTCCATAAGACCTTAACAAGTTAAATAATATGTATAATCAAAACCTTGGCATAATTTGTGCTTAAAAACAAAAAGGGAGTAAAACACTACCATTTTGCATTGCAAAGAGCTTAGGGGCTTCACCCCAATTGGAATAACCAAGTAATAGTCCCGGTGAAATAGAAGAAAGTTTCACTGGATAAAAATGATGGGTTTTGTGGCATGAAAAATTTGTCATATAAAGGATTTTAATTTCGATGCAATATAGATTTTTTGAAACGTTCAATTATCATCTTGGAGACCAATAAATGCCGACTGCAAAAAGCTTGCTTAACAAATTTACCACAGCCAAAACCCTGCCCCATATTGCCATTAAGCTTACCAAACTGATTTCTGATGAAAACAGCACGATGCAGGATTTTGAAAAAATGATCAAAATGGACCCAACCCTTGTTTTACGAATACTGCGTGGCGCCAACAGCCCCTATTATGGCCTGAGGCAGAAAGTCAATAGTATCTCCAGAGCCGTTGTCGTCATCGGCATCAATAACTTGCGTAACATGATCGTTACTGAAGGATTGAAGGAGATATTCAAGGACAAAAAAAGTAAGAACGTTTTTTCGAGAAACCGTTTATGGCTTCATTGTGCTGCAGTCAGTATCTGCAGTCAAATGATTATGGAACGAGTTTTTGGTTTAAATGGAGAAGATGCGTTCTTGTGCGGTATCCTTCATGACATTGGAATGATTGTCGAAGATCAGACGGCACCCGATTTATTTTCTATTGTATGCAACACATATGATGAAAATTCTAAGCCGATCACCGATTACGAAAAAGAAATTGTCGGTACCGATCATTGCGAGATCGGACATCTGTTGGCTAAAGAGTGGCAACTTCCCATTGAAGTTCAAAAAGGCATTCAACACCATCACAAAACGCTGGATCATGTCTCCCCTTCAAGCCTTACAGGAGTCATTCAACTTTCGGAATATATTGTATCTCAGTTGGATTATACCGCCATTCCCGGAATGAAAGCGAAACTTTCACTTCCCTTGGCCACCCACATTCGCGATAATGTGAAAGAGTATAAAGCGCTAGTCAGAGAACTGCCGAATGAGATGTCCAAAGCCAAAGATCTTTATGCAACCAACGAGGAGTAATATAGATGTATTCCCCAGGAAATATTTTTAGCGAATTTGAAGATCAGGAAACAAAGCTCAAACAATTTCTTTTGTTTTTGAGAAAAAGAATGCCCCAAGGAAAGTTCCAACTTGTTTTAAATCATAATAATGAATGTTTGTTTGGAGACAACCTCGTTCTATCATCCAAAATTTGTAACACGATCGTCCATCGTTCCCAAAAAGAAAAAGGCATGTTTTTCTTCGAATTGAATGAAAAAGATTTTGTGTACGCAATCTTTATTCAAGAATTAGATGCTGTATTAATATATCGTTTGGCAAAGTATGGTTCCGATTCATTCATCGAACAATATGAATCCATTGCTGTTCAATTGTGTATTGAACTGTTTCTGTCCCAGGTTACCTTCCAGAATGAACAGGAGTTTTTAAGCACTCTAAGGACCCAATATGATCGGAAATTCAGTGTCCTTGAAAATAAATATCAGGAAATTTTAGAGGACAATCATCGTGGCTACCAAATCATCCAACAGCAACAAGAAGAGTATTCTCGAACCCTTAAATCTGAGATTGCGCAGCAAACAGCGCAGTTGCGAGAGACCAACACAAGCCTTAAACAAGCGCGTCAAACTGCAGAAAACGCCAATAAAGCCAAAAGTCACTTCCTCGCCAACATGAGTCACGAAATCCGCACACCAATGAACGGAATTATAGGTTTTACGGAAATGCTTTTTGATACCAACCTTACTCCAAATCAACGGGATTACGTGGAAACGATACGAAGAAGTGGTGACAGTCTTTTAGCACTAATTAACGACATCTTAGATTTTTCTAAAATAGAAGCCGGGCAGCTCGATTTTGAGGATACCGAGTTTAATCCAGAACTTATTGCATACCATATTTGTGAACTCACCCTCCCAAAGGTTCAATCAAAATCTGTTGAAATTCTTTGCCACATCGGAGATCGTCTTCCTTCACTTGTCAAAGGAGACCCGTTACGATTCCAGCAAGTACTGACCAATCTTATCGGGAATTCAGTTAAGTTTACCGAATCCGGTGAAATCGAGCTTTTTATAGATGCTGAAGATGAAAATGATACCCAAGTAAAGATTCATGCAAAAGTGATCGACAGCGGCATCGGTATTCCAAAAGACAAATTGTCCACTATCTTTGCACCTTTTAAACAGGCTGACGGTTCGACCACTAGAAAATACGGTGGTACAGGTTTGGGGCTTTCGATATGCAAGGAAATCTCAAACAGGATGGGGGGTGATGTCTGGGCGGAAAGCCCTGTCAATTCTCATCTGAACAATGAATATTGTAAATTGCAAGATCGTTCAAAAACACCAAGTCATCATCAACCGTCAATTTTCAATCGCACATGCAACGGAAAACCCGGAACCATCTTTCACTTTACTGCATGGCTGGACAAAACGGACCGTAATGTAGATTCAATTGTTGCTCCTTCGACACTCTCCGGCAAAAAGATACTTGTAGTTGATGACAACCTCAATAGTTCGAATATATTGACTAAAATGTTGACCTCAGCAGGTATGGATGTTATCGCACTTAATAAGGAAGAAGATGTCTTGCCTACATTACAAAAGGCTCTGGATGCTAACAATCCAATCGATTTTTGCATACTTGTTATAAAGATGCCGGTTATAAATGGGTATGACATCGCAAAGCAAATACGAAATGCTAAATCTTCGATCCGTGACCTTCCTCTAATTGCATTATCTTTACTTTTGGACCATAAAAAACAAAAAGACAATGAAGCTGACTTTGACGACTTTTTAATCAAACCGGTTCGAAGGGAAAAACTGTACCAGATATTGGAGAATGTCCTATACAAACAAGATAAAAAAAGTGGGCTTCGAGATGTAGAAGATCCTAAGACTCGGAAACACTTTAAAGCCCCATCTTCGGTTCTGATCGAGGAAAAGAATTCTTCACACATCCTTTTGGCCGAAGACAATCCCATCAATCAGAAGTTGGCAAAAATGATGCTGACGAAAGCCGGTTATCAGGTAGAAACAGCCGATACAGGAAAAAAGGCGGTTGACAAGTTCATTACTTCATCCGGAAATTTTGCTCTTATTTTTATGGATATGCAAATGCCTGAAATGGATGGAATAGAAGCCACTCATCAAATTCGTGAATGGGAAGAAAAAAATATCGTTCAAAGCTCAAAGCTCGAAGGAAAAGAAATATTCGATCTTTCAACTTATAAGAAACGTGTTCCCATAGTTGCATTGACAGCCAGTGCCATAAAAGGGGACATGGAAAAGTGTCTTGAAAGCGGTATGGATGACTATATTACAAAACCGATTAATAAAAAGATCTTTTTTGAGGTTATCGAAAAATGGATTTCCGGCAAACAATCGATTCAAAACTCTATTTAGCCGGATTAAATTACGAGTCTGATGCTTCGGGAATAAACGTTTGGCCGAAAAACCCATTTTCCATTAAAAGCGTTTGAAACCTGTTATAATTATATAAAAAGGAGCTGTTTTGAATTCCAAAAAAATATCAGAAAAACTGGGGTTGGAAGAAGATGAATATTTAGAGCTGGTTGAACTTTTTATTGAGACCAGCAAATCCGATCTTAAAAATCTTCAGTCCGCCATAAACAATAAAAATATTGAAATGATTTCCGGAATCGCCCATTATTTAAAAGGTGCTGCAATAAATCTTGGATTGGATGACTATCTTGAACTTGCAAAATCAATTGAAAAAACAACACGTGATGGAAAGCTGGAAGAAACGGCTAAAACTGCTGAGATATTTCAAGAAAAGCTGGATAATTCCGGTAGTTTTTGAGGGTGCTTAATCTTGAGAATCTTCCCCAAAAAAATAAGGTTTACAATTTAAACATTAAAGGAAAATGAGGGTATGAAAAAAATACTGGTTGTGGATAACCATCCAGTAATGCTCAAATTTATGAGCAACTTGCTTGAAAAAAAAGGTCATCAGGTCCTAACGGCCCTCGACGGTCTTTCAGCACTTGACATATTAAAAACCAACATTCCTGATGTAATCTTTGCCGACCTTGTCATGCCGAATATCAGTGGAGAAAAGCTCTGCCGGATCGTTCGGAGCAAGCCTGAGCTCAATGAAGTTTTTCTCGTCATTCTCTCTGCTCTTGCTGTTGAAGATGAGACAAACCTTTTGGATTACGATGCCGATGCCTTTATTGCTAAAGGGCCTTTTGACAAAATGGGCGATCACATTTTCACAATATTGGAGCAATTAGATACGGTTCGACCCCACGAAATGCCAAAGGAAATACTTGGACGAAAAAATTTGTATGGGCGACAAATTACAAAAGAGTTGCTGGCCTCAAAAAACCATTTTGAAGCCACGCTAAACAATATTTCCGAAGGAATTCTGGAACTCACCGCAGAATTTAAAATTATTTATGCAAAC
>PKTV01000022.1 GCA_002868985.1 Desulfobacteraceae bacterium
ATGTGTGGCTGCTGCCGAAACAGTTGGAGGACAGAGCCAAGATGTAATCAGAGCTGCCTGTGCTCTTGAAATGATTCACACCTATTCGCTAATCCATGATGACCTTCCTGCAATGGACAATGACGAAATACGAAGGGGGCAGCCAACCTGTCATGTGGCCTTTGATGAAGCTACAGCGATTCTGGCTGGAGATGCTCTGCTGACCCTGGCTTTTGAGGTCCTTTCATCAACTGAGTTTGTCCAAGAAAATCTCGTTTTAAATTGGATGAAAGTTATACAGACCCTATCGGCAGCTGCTGGATATAAGGGAATGATTGAAGGACAGATGCAGGACATGGCCGCCGAAGGCCACTTGCTTAGTTTAGAAGACCTCGAGAACATGCATGCCTTAAAAACAGGTGCTCTGATTGAAGCATCCGTAACTGTTGGTGCAATTTTAGGTCAAGGAAGCTTCGATCAGATCCAACAGCTTAAAATTTATGCAAAAAATATTGGGCTTGCATTTCAGATCACCGATGATTTATTGGACGTTGAAGGTGATCCAAATGTTATGGGAAAAGATGTGGGTTCGGATCGAGCACGAAGTAAAAGCACCTACCCTGCTCTTCTTGGAATAGAGCAATCAAAGCAATTCGCGAAAAAACTTGTAAACAATGGCTTGAAAGCACTTGATTATTTTGATAACAAAGCTCATCCTCTCCGGGCTATTGCATATTATATCGTTGATAGAAAAAAATAAGGGATCATAAAACGTTGAGCTTTCTTGAAAAAATTAATTCTCCTAAAGATTTAAAAGAGATGTCTAAAAACGATCTGCCGATTCTTGCATCAGAAATTCGGAAGATTATTATCGACGTGGTATCTAAAAATGGCGGCCATCTTGCACCAAGTCTGGGCGCTGTTGAACTGGCCATTGCCATCCACTATGTCTTTGACGCACCCGATGATAAAATTATATGGGATGTTGGACACCAGTCTTATGCGCATAAGCTGCTTACAGGAAGAAGAGAACGGTTTCACACCCTACGTCAGTATAATGGAATATGCGGGTTTACACGTATGAGTGAAAGCCCCTATGATGCATTTTCAACCGGCCACAGCAGCACTTCAATTTCTGCAGGGCTTGGAATTGCATGTGCCAAACGTTTAAAAAATGATAATTCAAAGGTTATCGCCGTTATAGGAGACGGCTCTATGACTGCAGGGCTTGCCTATGAAGGCCTTAATCAGGCAGGAGACATTAATAAAAATATTCTCGTTATACTTAACGACAATGATATGTCCATTGCACACAATGTAGGTGCTGTATCTTCTTTATTGAGCCGCGCATTTTCAGCAAAATATTTACAGGATTTTAAAAAGGAAGTGGGAGACTTTCTTAAATCTTTACCGAAATTTGGAGACGATATCTATCAATTTGCAAAGCGTTCCAAAGAATCCTTTAAAACGTTTATAACTCCTGGAATGTTGTTTGAAGCCTTTAATTTTGAATATTTTGGTCCTATAAACGGCCATAAACTTGATCATCTCATTGATATTCTAAATAATGTTAAATGTCTAAAGGAACCAGTACTTCTCCATGTAACGACGACAAAAGGCAAAGGATACCCACCTTCTGAAAAAAATCCAGTATATTTTCATGGTGTTGGATGCTTTGATCCTGATACTGGAGAAAGTGTAAAAGAAGATTGTACGATTCCGACATATACTCATGTTTTTGGACAAGCGTTGCTCAAAATGGCCTCAGAAGACGTTAGAATCATCGCGGTGACTGCTGCAATGCCCGAAGGTACAGGCCTCTCGGATTTTGCACATGCCTATCCGGATCGTTTTTTTGATGTGGGAATCGCTGAGCAGCACGCTGTAACTTTTGCAGCAGGATTAGCAACGGAAGGATTTAGGCCTGTAGTGGCCATATATTCAACGTTTTTGCAGCGCGCCTATGACCAGATATTACATGACGTGTGTATTGAGGCCGTTCCCGTTATTTTTGCAGTGGACCGCGGTGGAATTGTCGGTGAGGATGGAGCAACCCATAATGGTGTTTTTGATTTATCTTATCTTAGAAGTCTTCCCAACATGGTGGTCATGGCACCCAAGGATCAAAATGAACTTTGCAGAATGCTGACCACGGCTATCGCCCATGATGGCCCCATTGCGATTCGATATCCAAGGGGAACCGCTGAGGGTGAAAAAGTGGAAAATCAAGATGTCCCCATACCCATCGGCAAGGGGGAAGTGATTAAAAAAGGAGATGATGTTGTTATCTTCGCCATCGGTCGGTCAGTTAACGAAGCACTTTCCGCTCATGGTATGCTCAAAGAGCATAATATTTTTGCGACGGTTGTAAATTGTCGTTTTGTAAAACCACTTGATGCTGAGTTAATAGGGTCTCTTTGCAGAAAAATACCGCGAATAATCACCGTTGAAGAGAATGTTCGCCAGGGAGGATTTGGAAGTGCGGTTTTGGAATGTCTGGCTGATCAGGAGATAACAGGGTTTCGTTTGAAATGCATCGGAATACCGGATACCTTTGTTGAACATGGTGCTCAGGAGTTTCTCAGGTCTAAATATGGTGTTGATGCCTCTGCTATATTCAATGCAGCGAAAAAGCTGATGAATGATGCCTGATGTCTGCAGGTAAAAAAAGACTCGATCGGGTCGTGGTAGAAAAAGGGCTTGTGCACAGTCGCCAACGCGCTCAAGCTCTTATTATGGCTGGGAAAGTTCTGGTTAACAACCATATTGTGGATAAATCCGGCACACTCGTTTTCCCAGATGACGATATTGTTCTTCAAGGGGATGATCATCCCTATGTTAGCAGAGGTGGCGTTAAACTCGAAAAAGCGCTTCATACCCTGGGAATCAATATCAACGGTTTTGTGTGTCTTGATGTGGGCGCATCCACGGGCGGTTTCACTGACTGTCTTTTACAACATGGTGCAGGCCGTGTGTATGCTGTAGATGTCGGTTACGGACAGCTGGCTTGGAAATTGAGGCAGAATCCTCGAGTTGTTGTTATCGAACGAATGAACATACGACACATGCAGCTTGAAACCCTTCCGCAACTCGTAGATCTTGTGACCATAGACGTTTCCTTTATTTCCCTGAAAAAGGTTGTTCCCGAGATATTAAAATTTATGAAAAAAAGTGCCGGAATTCTGGCGTTGATTAAACCCCAATTTGAGGTTGGGAAAAAGAATGTAGGAAAAGGTGGCGTGGTACGTGACCCGGTTCTTCATACTCAAGTTATCGAAAATCTTTCTGAATTTTTTGTAAAAAAGCATCTTTTCAGCGAATGGGTTATCCCCTCTCCTATATTGGGACCCAAAGGAAACCGAGAGTTTTTCATTTCATTAAAATATGAAAGTTGAGCTTGATTTTTTATAAATAAACCTATAAAAATTCTAGTTTTAGGATTATTGCTCAAATCTCGCACCGTTTATTTTCGGTTACATCAATAAAGCGTCATATGGGGTATTAAAATAAAATATATGGTGCCATATACGAGTGGGAAAATTGAGTTGTTATGTATCTAAGTCCACACTTTTTAAATTTTAGAAGAGAGGAGATTAAATGGCCGAAACAATAGAAAGTTTAAGGAACATTGCTTTTGCATCTCACGGCGGTGCTGGAAAAACTTCTCTGGCCGAAACAATGCTTTTTAATGCAGGCGTCATTAACAGAATTGGCCGCGTTGAAGACGGCAACACTGCAATGGACTTTGAGCCGGAAGAACTTAAACGCAACTCCAGCTTGAGCAGCGGATTCCATCAATTCAACTGGAAAAAACATACCGTTAGCCTCATTGATACACCCGGTGATCAAAATTTCTTTTCGGACACAAAGAGCTGTATGCAGGCTGCCGACAGCGCGGTTATTGTAGTGGATGCCGTAGACGGAGTAAAAGTTCAAACCGAACAAGCCTGGGATTTTGCTGAAGCATTTAATTTGCCATGTATTATTTTTATCAACAAACTCGATAGGGAGCGTGCGGATTTTATGCGCGCTTTCAAAGATGCTACCGACTGTTTTGAGCCGAAACCGATGATCATACAGATCCCGATAGGATCCGAAGCTAACTTTAGCGGAATCATCGACCTGATCAGCATGAAAGCTTACACCTATGATGCCAAAGGCAAAGCAACGAAAATCGACATCCCCTCAGATATGCAAGATATGGTTTCAGAAGAGCGAGAGGCTCTTGTGGAAAATGTTGTCGAGTCAGATGACGAGCTTCTGGAAAGGTATCTTGAAGGAGAACCGTTGTCAGATGATGAGATAATGGTTGCTTTAAAAAAAGGAATCTTGTCGCGCTCATTTGTTCCTGTTCTTTGTGGGTCGGTTACAAAAAATATCGGTGTCGATCTCTTGCAGGATTTCATTGTTCATTGCATGCCTTCACCGATGGATCGAGGCTCCTGGATCGCTGCTGATGCTTCCGGAGATGGCGAAATAGAATGTCGTCCTGATCCCGATGCGCCCTTCTCTGGTTTTGTTTTCAAAACTGTTGCCGATCCATTTGCCGGACGTCTTTCAATATTCAGGATTGTTTCGGGGACACTTGGGGCGGACGGAAATTTCTTCAACGTTAATAAAGACACAAGTGAGAGATATAACCAACTGTTAAGGCTTGCCGGAAAAGAACAAAAGCAAATTACCAAGGCCGGTCCAGGCGCAATTGTTGCGGTAGCCAAACTAAAAGAGACAACCACCGGTGATACCATTTGCAATAGTAGCCAAAAGGTTAAATTTAAATGCGCAGATCCCCTTCCGCCTTTGATTTCATTTGCCGTAAAAGCCAAGTCAAAAGGGGATGAGGACAAAGTATTCATCTCCTTATCAAAACTATTGGAAGAAGATATGTCCCTACAGCTTACACGCAATTCCGAAACAAAGCAGATTCTGTTATCCGGCCGTGGACAGGTTCATATTGAAGTTACGACTGAAAAACTCAAAAGAAAATTCAACGTTGAGGTCCAGTTGGATTCACCTAAAGTCCCCTATAAAGAGACCATTACCAAGAAAGTCAGGGTCCAGGGAAAACATAAAAAGCAGACCGGAGGCCATGGTCAGTTTGGTGACTGTTGGATTCAGATAGAACCGCTTCCCAGAGGAAAAGGTTTTGAGTTCGAAAATAAGATTGTTGGCGGTGCTATTCCCAGACAGTATATACCGGCTGTGGAAAAGGGTGTCATCGAATCGTCTCAAAAAGGGATTCTTACCGGGTTCCCGTGTGTCGATTTTAAAGTTATACTCGACGACGGCTCTTTTCATGCTGTAGATTCATCTGAAATGGCATTTAAAATCGCAGGTTCTCTCGCTTTCAGAAAGGCCGCCGCAGATGCCGGCGCTGTTCTTTTGGAACCGATTATGAATGTCTCAGTTATTACTCCGGATGAATATATGGGTGACATCATGGGAGATCTTAACAGCAGGCGTGGCCGAGTCCTTGGTATGGACAGCAAGGGTAAAAACCAGGTGATTAAAGCACAGGTGCCCATGTCCGAATTTTTAACCTATGCTCCTGATTTAAACTCAATTACCGGAGGCCGGGGTTTATTTACCATGGAATTTTCACATTACGACGAAGTTCCTGCTCAAATCTCACAAAAAATTGTAGCAGAAATAAACAAAGCCAAAGAATAGCCAATTTTGAAAGCCCGCCATTTCCGCCCCCGTATTTCGGTGAATCTGGCGGACTTTCAATTCTTGGGGTTTGCTTTTGAGGATTTTGCAATTTAGCAGCAGCCAAAGATGGCCCTATCTGAGATGCGAAAATGTGAATTTATTTTTGAGCGAACCTAAGACCCGCCTTTCATACATCGTTTGCAGGGTGCAAAACCAGACCAAAATGCGTCCCATTTTCTTGTAAAAAAGATCCTGTTTCTTTTTTTTATTTTTTTCCCATACGGACATGTCCTCAAATGAAACCGTTTCGATCGTTCAGTTCCCAAATATTCTTCGCCCGTTTTATCATTTCGATTACGCCACATCCCTTGTTCAGCAGACATAGCATCTCTTTGGGCCTTTAATAATACGCCATCGTATTTCACATTCGGTCTTCGGTGCAGTACATAATCGTAACCTTTTTTTATCATTTTTTTATTTATAAAAGTACCGTCTAATAAAAAAATGTATGCCAGTAATCGACCATAACGGTCATACTTTTCTTTGTCGAATTCCAATCTCACCTTTTTTGATCGAAGCAGTGATTGATTGTATTTTTTTGCCGCATATCCGAATGCTTCTGATTTGTGATTGTCATGGGCAATTTCGGGCGCGTTTATGCCGATATAACGCACATGTCGGCCATCACTGAGTACAATGGTATCTCCGTCATTTACCCAGTTAACCGTGTTCCATTCCTGTGCGAATGCGGTTCGGCTGAATAACAAAACCGATAATAAGACAAGCTGTAAATA
>PKTV01000024.1 GCA_002868985.1 Desulfobacteraceae bacterium
CCGAATCCTCAATAACCTCGTCCATTTCCATGGAACCGGATCCTTGTTCATCTCCCCTACCCGCCATGTCACTGGCATCAGGAGACGCATTTGACAATTCAGGAGAGCTCAAGCCCACCTTTTCTGATAATCCCTTGATAAGATCCTTCAACCGATCTATTTTCTTGAAACCATCCTTTTTTTCTGTATCTTCAACTGCCATTGAACCGGATACGGTTTCATTTGCCAGTTTCAGGATATCCATTATCTGGTCTAATTTAAGTGTCCCATCCGGTTGCAACTCATATCCTACCTTCTTAAGGATCTTATCTTTTGCATCTTCGGACATTACAAAGATATTGCTTGATCCTATTTTTATCCCTTCAGGATTTTCCCCTTTTTCATAAAGCTTTTTAAGGTCTGCATTTACAGAAGATCTAACGCCATTCAGGTTTTTCCGTTTATTCTTAATGGCTTCAAAGCTATGATCTGTATCCCACAGCGCTTTTATGAGCTCTTCATGCTCTATCTCATTCAGGAATTCAACGGAATTCTCGCTGGTATAATATTGTTTTATATGCTGGACGAATCTATACTTCAGGGTGCTTTTATTTTTGTATTTAAGGTTTGATATGGTTTGATCAATGCCTTCCAACGTTATGGCTGAAGCCATTTGGATCTCCTTTAAACGTAAATCTGTAACAAAGTATGGACACTAACTAGTGTCCATCCATGTGTTCAAAATGAACACAATGGGTGTCCAATTCAGAAATGAGCAATTTTTGTTCTGATCAAGGCCGCACAAGGGTTTGCTGTGAGGCGTACGTCTGTACGCCGCAGCCGGAAACCCGCGGAGAACGCCGAGCAGGACAAAAATGGCCATTTATGGATGGACAATAACTATATTCGGACGCAGAACTTAAATGTGTTAATTGCAAAACTCGTTCCATTACATTCGTTCGACTTTTCATCCTCCTATATCGCGAGAACAATAAAATGATAGACTGTTGAAACATAAAACGAATCAAATTGGATTGGGTGGGAAATGTCTTTAAATGGTATAAGTTTTGCATAGTTATATCTTTCGTAAAAGTCATGACGGAAATATTGCAGCACGGATTAACCAAACTTTTTCAAAAGCTTTCTTTATAAGGCTTCTCCATTGTATTGAAAGTCGAAACGATGGTGTTTGAAAAAACCACGACACTGTCAATCTTTCAACGGCTTTGGCTATGGCCTGAAAGAATCGTAACCAACAAAATAAGATCCACAGGTTGGAAAACTTCGAACATTAGAATTAGCCAGATAAAGGAAAAAGAGAAAATCAGATGGAACCAGATAAAGTCAGCGAAAAAAATGACGTGCTAAATTTATTTGATGAGATTCTTTTTAAACATTTGGAACGTTTAATCGGGAGCAGATACGGAGTCGGAGAGTTGTCCATGAATTCCGCAACCATATCACTCATCATGCTGATCATGGAACGAGAGAACGAAATAGAAAGTTTTCCTTCCGATGAAATAGATCGATATGAAGATGAAACATTAATAAGTGATTTTGAAGAATTGGGATTTGAGGCTGCTCAGGATATGAATATCGTTGTTGAGGAAATGATCCGGAAAGGCTATATTCATATTGACGATGACAAATTTATCCCTCAAAAACCCACGATAAGTATGGCCCGGCTTATCGACCTGGTTTTCCCCAAAATGCCCGGAATGAACCTTGTCGCTTATTTTGTTCAGACCATGGATGAAGTAAAATCTAAGCGAAAAGACCTTGAGTCTGCGACCAGTCAATTTGATCAGGTATTACAGATGCAAAGTGTCCCTCTGAAAAAAGGGCAAAAGCAATCCGAACCTTCAAAGGTGTCCGCCCAGCATGCCGATAAAAGCAGCAATATATATAAGTTGGATAAATCGCTGCAAAACGATCAAAAAGTATCTCCGGAAAAAAATTTGGAAACGCCTATCATTTTCGGCCGTAAATCTTCTGATAACCTCTTGGATCATTCCAGGGGTTCTTCCACTGAACCTAAAGTTCTGTCTTCAGAGGATTACAAGGGAAAAGTTGAAATCAGAAAAGTCGATTTCGGAAAGCCCGTTTTAAAAGAAGTTGAAGCAGTTAAAAAACTTTCGGATGAACGTAAGCATATTGAAGATGAGGAACCGAGTACACAAGTAAAACTTGCAGAAGCACAACCACATGATGATGCTGAATCAATAAGTTCCGATACGAAAGTGACAACATCTTCTAAAGAACCGGCAAACACTCTTTCTGATGGGCAAAGTCCGAGTGTAGACGCAGTAGCCACCAGGGCAGCAATGCTTGATTCTGCCTCTTCTAATGAAGACGTTTCACATGATCTAAAATCTACTGAACAAGACAAAAGCATTTTTGACCCCAACAAAGATGATTTGTCCAAGGTGACATTGATTCAAGATCATAATAAAAATGTGAAAGAGACAGACAACGATGATCCGGAAACAGACTATGAAAAAGAAGATTCTTTTATAAACGACGATGATATTGATAATAGTATTATGGCTTTTGAAGAAGATCTGGCATTGGAATGTCCAATATGCAAGCATTCGAAAGTCACGGTTGAAAATACAGCAACAGGAAAATCTTATTATAAATGTTCAAACAAAGAATGTAATTTTATAAGCTGGGGTAAACCCCATCATATTCCCTGTCCAAAATGCAACAATCCATTTTTAATAGAAGCATCCAATAAAGCGGGTAAAACGATTTTGAAATGTCCAAGGGCAACATGCCGTTACTGGAAAAAAGAACTTCTGGATAGCGAAGACAATTATCAGGAATCCATTAAATCAGTATCTCAGAAAACCAACGAGATAACTTCTATTTCACGGAAACCTCGCAAAAGAGTGGTTAGGCGGAGAGTGGTTCGTAGAAAAAAATAAAAACCCAATAGAGACTATGCGCTCTAATTCATAAATACTATGACGTATTTTTATCTGGACACTATCCCGTATAAGCTGAAGCCTAAAAGTTAGAATTTTTGCAGACATAGAATGAATAAACCAAGTTATAAATACGTGAACGTATATACGAATACATGTACTAAGTGAAATCTATATCTCAATCTTTCAGTTTCTTCTCCAAGATATTTAGACGGGTGATATCTCTAATCATTAGAATCGCCCCCAATACCTTGTCTTCATGATCTTTCAATGGTGATCCGGTTAAAAGTACAATCTGGTTTGGATGGTCATGATGCATACATTCAGAAGGGAACTCACTGATTGAGCTTTTTGCTTTTAAAGTTTCTTTTAAAACATAATGACAGGATTTATTACAAAGCGCACTGATTTCGGTGATATTTTTTCCAATAATCTTTTCTGGAGAAAAACCGCATATATTTTTGACTTTCTGATTGGCCTCCAACACCTGCATATCGTTGTCCACAGTAATAATAGCATCTTTTAAACTTTTAAATATGGCCTCCTGGCTTAAGCGATATCTCACATTCTCAGTTTCTACTCTGTTTTTTTCATCAATGAGGACTTTGTGTCGAAGAGCGTGAGATGTTATTCTCAAAAGCGTTTTTTTACGAATCGGCTTGGAAAGGTAATCAAATGCTCCCAGACGCACTGCATCCGCCGCTGTTTCAATATTTGGTTCACCAGTTATCAAGATAACAGGACATTGCATTCCCATATCTTTAACTTTACGAAGGATGTCAACGCCGGTACGCCCACCTAAAATAACGTCTGTAATCACCAAGTCAGGATTAAAACGGTTCACGGCCTCCATCCCTGATGAATAATCATCTACGGCCAACACCTCATACGCCTCATTCATCAAATGGGTTTTAAAAGAAAACCGTATACTCTCTTCATCATCAACAACAAGTACTTTAGCCATTATCTTCTTTTATGTAGGCAATATTATGACGTTCCATTCCCTAAATATCCATTAACACGGGCAATATATGTTCGGGTCTCTTTCGGCAATCTGTCGGGATGTCTTTCTACGTTTCCCATTCCCCAGTTATAAGCAGCAAGCGTTAGTTCAACGTTGTCATCGTATCTGTTTAGCAGGCTTTTTAAATAACGGGTTCCAGCCATAATATTTTCAACAGGATTGTAGCTATTTTTGACGCCCAACTCCTCTGCTGTCTCAGGCATAAGCTGCATCAATCCTATCGCTCCTTTGGATGAAGTCGCGTTGGCATCAAAATTACTCTCAGCCCGTATTACCGACCTTATCAATTCAGGATCAACATCATAGACCTTTGAAGCATGCTCAATAACATCATTAATTTCAGGTGGTGATTTAATCTCTTTTCCCTCTTGTGGGTCATGTTCAATTTTTGACACAAATGACGCCTCGATATTTTCTGTCCCGTAAAAGTTCATCCATTCGCAATTGAATCCGGTCAAGTCACTGTCTTCATCAAATTTCGAGAGTTCACGAAATAAATAGTCGTTCATTTGACGCTGCACGACATCTATCAATCGCTGCAAATAATTTTTATCTAAAGGTAACGTAGCACTGTTCAGTTTGTCCGGGTCCTTATTATTTTTAATTTTATCTGCCAGCAGGGTAATGAACAGGTCAGGGTTTTTCACCGTGTTGAAATCTTTTTGGGATAAATTTTGTCTGTTATAGCCATGCACAGATAGGCAGGACTCGATATTTAAAGGATCTTTCATCTACGATTTCTCCATATTCACATCTTTTCTTAAGTTAATACAAACTTCGTGCCAATTAACATTAAAATGCTAAATAATTTGGATCATCTCCCGATTAGTTGGTGTTATTAAGGTAAAATAAGTGGGGCATCTCCAATTGAGCAGGTGTGATCCCAAAGGGTACCCCGGTTAAATTCGCCATGCTCCGTTTCTTTGAAAAATTTAACTGGGCAGGCAAGGGGGCAAGGATTCCCCGATGGCGGGATTTTCGTTTCACTACGACAAGTGAAAAACAAAAAAATATTCAACGAAAGTAACCTATATATTGTTAGCAGGGGATTTACATTTAATTGAAAAAGTTGAATTGGGACCACTAAAAAAAGACATCGCAGAAATCGAAAGAATGTTAAAGGCGCTGATAAAGTCTTTAGAAAACTAACCCTTGAATTCTTGAACCCTCTTCTCCAACTAAATTGGAGGTCGCTTGTTGTCCTTAGTTCTTCTTCTTAAAAAGCGGAAATCTATGGGTGTAAGGACTGTTGGGAAGTACAATCTGAACTGCCTCATAGACTTTACTATTGACCAGAACGGGACCGATAAAGTTGCCGGTCATCTTATGAGGCATACCTCTGGGAATATTAACAACAATAAACAGATCCAGATATCCATTATTCCCATTTCCATTCCACGACATCTCCTTTAATGTCGCTTCAAAATCAATTTTATAGTCCGGAATAAACAGGAATGGGTTTGTAATGACAAATGCAAGTCCCGGATCATCAATTGACTGATACCAGAAAAAAGGTGAGTTTTCCTGATGCTGAAGTATAATAAATTTCTTTTTGTCCGGAAAACCCAGCATGCCCAAAGGCATCTTAATCATTTTTTCTTCTTCTATATCGATCGTTCCGAATCTCGTTGTTTTAATCTTCAATTTTTCTCTCGCTTTGAATCCTTCAAGACTTAAGTAAATTAAACGTCTTGTAAATTCTATAACATTCTTAAATCACTTGTCGTTTGATGGAACGTGTTCATGCCGCCGATAAATAAAAATGGAATGTTGGAAATAACAGCGGAAAAAGACTATTTAAACTGTCAAAAAATCCTTCAAACCCATCATTCCATTACTCCATTATTCCAATTGGGGTGAAGACCCTAAATTCATTTATTTTTTCAAGAGCCCCGAGGACTTGTAAAGGGCGGTCGCCTTAGAAAGATCTGAGTCATTTATACCTGATGAACTCAAATTTTCTTCTCTGATTCTCTCATATATTTCCTGGCGATGAATTTCAATGGTTTTGGGTGCTTCAATTCCAAGCTTAACCTGTGTCCCTTTTATCTCAACCAGTGTAACCGTAATATCATCGCCGATATTAATCTTTTCACCCAACTTCCGTGTTAGTATAAGCATAGCCCATCCATGGCATCTATTAGAAGCTATCTCAAAATAATCCTTTGGCCCAATCTCTGCGTTGGAGCCTCGTTTTAAGTCCTCGACATACTTAAAGTATGCGTGTCGAAGATCCCGTCAACAGGCGGGGCGGGTTAAAACTCTGCTCCGCCTTTTTATCCCGCTGGGTTTTAGCGGGGGATCTTGAACCAAAATCTTTATTTTGAGATGGCTTCTATTTTTTTACTGAATTATTTTAAATAATCCACCAGAGTCAACAATTTCATCACTTTAGATGAAGAGGCCAGGGCAG
>PKTV01000334.1 GCA_002868985.1 Desulfobacteraceae bacterium
AAAGGGTTTTACCATGGCCTCCTTTTTGAATTTGCCCAGATATCCTCCCTTGTCTCGGGTTGGCCCTTCTGAATACTGTTTGGCCAGTTTAGCAAAATCTTTGCCTTCTTTTGCCAACTTCAAAATATCAAGGGCCCTCTCTTTTGTCTTTTTAACTGTCTCAGGATCGGCATCCCGATTAACGATTAACAGAATATGTCTGGCTTCAACTGTTTTCGGCGTTTTGAACGTTTCCAGATTTTCATCATAATACTCACGAACCTCTTCGTTTGACAATGCAACTTTGGATCGAAACGCATCCGGATTAAAGTTCAGATAACGAACTTTTACCATGGCCTCTGTTGTATATTTTTCGTTATGATTTTCAAAAAAAGTTTTTATCTCTTCATCAGAAGGGTGAATATCTTTATAACGGTTGGGATCGAAAAATACGGTGTCAATATTGACCGAGGCATTGACCCAATTGTACCATTCTAGAGCTTCCTGGTCTGAAATTTTTGCACTGCTTGTAATGAGTGTTCTGAGTTTATCAATCAACATCGCATTTTTCTGAGCCACTTCAAATGCTTCAGGGGTCATTCTCAGACGATCCAGAATATTTCTATAAAGGCGACTGTCAAACATTCCGTCCCTCTGGAAAGCTGTAATATTTAAAATTGCGTCGGTAAGCTCTTTTTCGGAAACTCGAAATTTAAGCCTTTTGGACTCCTGAACCAAAAGTTTATTGTCGATCAGCTGGTTTAAAGCCTGTCGTTTCACCTGAAGTTGTTTGAGCATATCCTCATCGAGGTTGTTCCCGAATCTTCTGCGGAATTGTTCAATAAGGTTGTTGTAGGTCTCTCTGTAATCATCCATTGTGATTTGATCACCATTAACAAGTGCAACCCTGCCGCCTCTCTGTGACCGGAAGCTTCCAACACCCCAAAAAATAAATACTATAACAATGGCGCCCAAAAGGATCTTGATCAGCCAACTCCCCGCCTGTTTTCTCATTAACCTGAGCATATAATTCCTTTCTATCGAGATTGAAAAATCGATCTATACAATAACCGTTACCGGTTTTGTCTGCCGGTCGATCTTAGTGCCAACAGACTCGGAACAAACCGCACACAGATATTCATACTTGTCTCCTTCTGGGAGCACGATCAAAAGACGTTTGCGGACTGGAGCGGAACGTTTGCACTTCGGGCAGTACAGCTCTGTGGCATCAAACTCCTTGAACATTCCATTACCCCTGGTCTGTGGAGTATATGCACCCAGTGGCCCTGTATAGTTTTTCGGATTCATTGTCTTGTTTTGTCAAAAATATTTAACAATAATACATTTAATAAAGAAATTCTTTTGAGTTCTAATTTATAAGTTACAGATAATATTTATTATGTATATTTTTGTCAATACTTTCACGCCACAATTTACCCGAAATATTTATTGACATCCTAACCGCCTTTTGTTTAATTTAAATGCACCATTTGGGGCTGTAGCTCAGCTGGGAGAGCGCATGACTGGCAGTCATGAGGTCGACGGTTCGATCCCGTTCAGCTCCACCAAATATTACAAAGGGTTAGAGGGAGGCTGAAACAGAGGATTCTAAGGATGTGACAGTTTTGTGACAAAACCCTTTTTCACTTTTAGAGGCGGTCAATCCATTGAGCAGGTTGACCGCTTTCTTTTTATGCTCTTGTGTTAGATGGGCATATCTCAATGTCATCATGGCCTTATGGCCTAATAACTCTTTAATATCCTTCAATGATCCGTTTTTTATAAGGAACTGACTTGAAAAGGTATGCCGTAAAATGACATAATCCTGTTGGTACCGGCTTCCTTTCTGATAGTCTTTTTAACTGTGAGTGAATCTCTCAGGTAGTTTCGGTCTGTCTCAAGGTCCACAAACCTGATATTTTATAAAAGGGTTTGCTCTCCAAAATGCCCCCGGATGTGTTCAATATGATATTTCTTACCGGATGCTGAAAAATTTCAACGTATTTATCAATCAATTCCTTCAAATTTGTATTGTATTCCTTTTTAACATCAAGATATCGGTCCTCTGCTATCAGGGAAAAATGCTTTCCAAACTCGGCCTTTGCATCCTTCTTTTTGTTGAAGGATTTTCTTACGCGCTTGCCGGTAGGGTCAAAGTAATCTATCTGATAAACCCTTTTCCCGATTTATAATTGTTGCCATAAGCCCCTCATTTTCTCCCTGTTGTTTATCCACGGGTATGGACCAGGGACGTCCTTTTCAGCCGTATGCGCTTACCCGTGGGGTTAAGATTTTGAGTGCATTTGCCGATATATTTTAAAGGAGGAATGAGATGATAGTGCATTTAATTTTAGGCGTAACACTTGTTTTTATTGCGGTGGTTATTTATCACATAAATGTGAAAGATCGGTCTGACGGTTAATGGATAGATACGCTTTTTAAGGTTATTTCCCTTTAACGGATAAATGATCATGAAAGTAGTCGTTAGCATAATATTTGTCATTGTAATGATAGCCATTTTGGTGTTGTGTCTATGGTTAATGTATTACAGTGGCAATTCAGACCATTACCCCGACATAGAGGATTTATAATAAACAAGGGGGTTTCAATTCCCAGAACAAGCCCGAAAACTCATCCTAAACATGGCTATCGATGTCCTGAAAAATTCCCCTTTTTAAAACAAAAGCGCCTGAAGGTTTTCTACGGTCCACAGTAAATAAACCGACCACAACGTCACATCTTCAGGTTCCCTCAAGCGCTATGTTTGATATTTGGTCTTTCATTTTACGGTGGTTTTAGGTGGCTTTGATTGGTTGTTATTATGTTAACATGCAATTAAATGGTTTATCAAACTATTCTCTTTGCAAGCATCATATTTTTTGTTATAAATATTTTATGAGTGAAAAAAAGATGTTTGCGACAAGAATTAGTCCCGCTATTTTAAAAGAGTTGAAGCATCTTAGTATCGATGCTGAAAAGCCTATCTTCGATCTTACTGAAGAAGCCATAAAAGACCTTCTCAAAAAGTACAAAAAGAATGGAAAAGACTAAGGATGTCAAAACAATATCCAGAATGTCCTTTGTATAATCACGCAAACTGTAAAGAGATTGATAACCGGAAAATTTGTGCAATTGTCCGTGAAGATAAAAACTGTCTTAAGAAGTTGCATAAAAATAGCAAAGAAAGCTAGAAAATAACCTGTAACCGAGGTTGCCATGAACTGATTATTAAGCTCCTATTTCTTAGAATAGAGGTGGGGGTTTTTTATATTGCAACCGATGATATCGTGTTGAAACAGTTAGAACGAGGACAACAAATGCAAAAAGTTTATGTGGACGATACCAATCAAGCAACTATAATCTGCCCCAAATGCGCATTGAGGAAAATTATAGATGTGACGAATTTCAGAGATACTCATAAAAAGGTGAAGGCCAAATGCCGATGTGGCGAAGTTTTTCGGCTCACCTTGGAATTTAGAAAGCATCACCGTAAGAAAGTCTGGCTTCATGGTGAATACTTTGTTCAGGGGAAAGATGAAAAAGGAAAAATAAACATTGAAGATATTTCAGCGGGCGGAATCCGATTCACAAGTCTTAAACCACATTATATTTCCAGAAATGATACCGTTGAATTGAAATTTGCTTTAGACAATCAAATGAGAACGGAAATCCATACACCCGTCAAGATAAAATGGATCATCGATCACAATGTTGGTGGACAGTTCTTCGATCCAAAATCACTTGAAAAGGATTTGGGATCTTATCTGCAAACATAAATTGTCCTTGAACAGAGACTTCAATGAAACTCTGGCTTGGTTGGGTGTTGAATTAGATGATGAAGAATTAATCATAAACTAACCTCACTTTTAATGTCTGCATAAGATCCAATCCTGATCTAATTTTGATTGTTATTGATTTACCTCTTCGACCGTTTAATCGCTATTCAGTAGTCTGTATGGCAATTTCTAATATTCTGTTTATCAGTTTTATAAGGTGTGAAGAGTATGGATAAATCAATAGTTGTCTCAACCATTTGGTTTTCTAATATAAGAGAAAATATGAAATTAGGTGGATGGCAAAGATTATGGGTGTTATGGAGTGTGATTTATCTTGTACCTCCTATTTTCTTTTTGCTCGAAGATTCGTCCACAAAAAAGAAAATGGAATGGTTGTGGGTAGATAACACAATCGAAATTGCCAAGAAGCAGCTTGATCCTTATTGGACAAATGGAGAAATATCTCTTTATGAGGATTTAACAAACCAAGAGTTAGTTAAAAGAATACATGAGAAATATGGCAATGATAGGTGGGCAGAATTATCTTTTGAAAAAGTAGACCAGGAATATAGAGACGGATTAAAAAATCTAAATTACAAGCACTTAAAATCTTGTAATATTGCTTTTATGTTTTGGATGGTTCCTGTTGTAGCTGTATATATTTTAGGAAAAGGAGTGGGTTGGGTTTATCGTGGTTTAAAATCGAGTTAATAGACTTATTAGAACCTATCTCAAAAATAAGATTAGGGTTCAACAAAAAGCAAGTTGAGCGTTGCGAAATCCCGAAAATCGGGGCGCGAAACGGTTAAAAAACGGAGCATACACCTATTCTGTGAGCATTTTGAACCGTTTCGCAACGCTGCCATGGGTACTTAGATTGTTTTTGAGATAGGTTCTATTGATGTATTGATCCGCCTTGCGATTCTGTCAAATCAAGTTTGGGCAAGGACAAACAAGAAGGCCAAAAAATCTATATTCCTTCCTAATAACTGATAATCAGATAAAAAGGAGAATCAGATGTTCCAAATAAATAGATCCGTCGCCATCATAAAACCTAAGCAACCCTTTGTAGACTGGGCTAATTCTGTAGTAGATGAAGATGTTCAATATTCCATTTCTGATTTTAGCACAGATTGCAGTGTGATCCTGCTGCCTGTAGTAGATTCAGATGAACATGCAGAAGCTTTCATAAAAGATATATTTCAAGATCTTTTTGAATTAGAGCTTTCAAGTTGGATTGTTGTTGATGAAATGTGGCCCGAGAACATAACGTACAAAATGTTTCTGGAATGGTTTGATGTTGAGTTTCATTCTATGGTTTTTGATTCCCTTAAAGATGATATTGAGAAAGATCCTTATGATTATTAATTGTCAGTGATTGAGATGACTTGACAATTGTTAATAATAGGATTGACTTAACACCAGAACTATATGATATTTATATATCAATTGTTGTTGTGATTGGTTTAGAGATTGGCAAGAAATCACCAAATTTGATATTGACACTATTAAGACTTTAATATACTTTTTTCTAAATCACCTCTTTATCTCAAATCAGTTTCCATTGTAAAACATCTAGGTAATTACTCAAGTTTTGGCACCAAATCACAGAGGTAATCGGCGACTTTATCGAAGATATCAGAATGTCTGTGATTATATCTAAATTCTAGTTCTTTTAAATATAGAGGGAAGTTTTCTTTGGAGACGCCATGATGTTTTATAAAACGTTCTTTAGCCCAACTCCAAAATCCCTCAAGGCCATTGATATAGACTTTTCCGGAAGAAAATCGTTTGCCGTGGTCGACCTTCAAATGGCGGTATCCACAAAACATTAAGCTATCATAGCTTTTAAATTTATCAGTGTAAATGATACTGCCTCTGCGTACTGTTTTGACGGTTAAACCAATCAGCGTTTTTGCAGTGACATCCGGAACCACGGTCACCCGGACTTGGCCTTCTCTTTCAAGAATGCCAAATACCGGGACTTTGCCGGCAGCACCACGTCCGCGGTTTCCTTTGCGCCGACCGCCGAAGTAGCATTCATCAATCTCGATTTCACCGGTCAATAGATCCGGTCCGTCGGCGGCGTGAGTCAAAATCGAATAGCGGATGGTACGAATGGCATTGTAGGCCGTGTTGTAGGCCAAACTCATCTGTTCGGCCATTTTACGAATCGACAGTTCTAATTCAAAGAGCTTGATTAGCGAAAGCCACTGGATACAGGTTAGTCTTCCGTGATTAATCCATCTTCCAGAGAAGTCATGAAAGGTATATTTACATCTAGCACAACGACGTCTGCCGCTAGACAATTTGTAAAGTTTGCGTTGATTGCAACGAGGACAAAATCGGTGTCCATTTTTGCGGCACTTTTTTGACAAATATTTCCGAGCGTTCGTTTCGCTCTTAATCAGCTTATGATATGTATTTAAATCCATTTGACAACCTTATCACAGGTGTCAAAACTTAATCAATTACCAAATATTAAATATATTTTAAAAGAGCTGGGCCAGAAATGGTACCGCCCTTTTTATTATCAGACCTTTGAATATCTCCAATAAAACACAAGTATCATATC
>PKTV01000093.1 GCA_002868985.1 Desulfobacteraceae bacterium
AAGGCTGAAGTTGATGCAGCATCTGATCCCAATGATTATTCATCAACCCCGAAAGATCATAAATAAGATCGAATTTTGAATACTGGCAATATTGGCAAGCTGTCCCTTGCTCCTGACCTCTGATCCCCGACTTCCGACCTCCATCAGCGACGCTTCTGCCTCCAACCTCTCACAGCCGAAGCCCAGACTTTCTTCCTGACAAGAAGTTTAGAACGCCAGAAGATTAGTTTTTTCTCTCAGCTTCCAACCTTCTCACTTTCTGATCTTCTGACTCCCGGCCTTCGACTTCTGATCTCTGCCCTCCCTTTGCCATTTCCTTTTGCGTTTATCGTCTCTTTCGGAACCGTCTGTGACGTCCTTTCGATTCTTTCTTGAGCGGCAGGCGCGGCTCGCCGCCACCGGGGGGCAAGATAGTCTTGTCCTCCGAAGCGACCCATACAAAACGTGACTGCGATTTACTCCCCTTGTAGGCGGGTAACCTGAAACGGCGCACATGAAAGCCGCAACTCATCAAGAACTGCTCGAATTTCTTACTCGGCTCAGCCGACCACACAGCCAGACACCCATGCTCGCGCAGCGCACGGTGACAGACCCGAATTCCTTCACGATTGTACAGACGGCGGTTCGATGAATCGGTCATCGCGCTGGGACCATTATCGACATCCAGCAGGATCGCATCGAATCTGTCCTTGGAGCGTAGGATAAGCTCGACGATATCGCCTGTCTTGAGGTCAACCCGTTTGTCTCCCAGCGGCTGGCCGTTGAGTTCTCCGAAAAACTCACGATTCCATTCGACGACAGCACCCAACAGCTCACCCACCACCACTTGAGCCTGGGGGCTGAGCATATCGAGAGCCTGGCGCAAGGTATAGCCCATGCCCAGGCCGCCGATGAGTATGCTGGGCGCCTTGTGACCAGCCAGATGCGCACAACCCAGCCGCGCCAGCGCCAGTTCCGATTCATGCTGGCGGCTGTGCATCAAATCCTGACCGTTGATCATGATCGAGAAATCACGGTCATGCCGATAAAGCACCATCTCGCCTCCGTCCGGGGTTCGGGTTGTGGCTATTCTTACTCTTGGTTTCATGGTGGCATCCTGGTGGTGACAAGTGACAGGTGGCAACCTGCAGAGATACCGGGATCGCGACCCGGTTGTTGGTAGCCAACGCCTGCGCTCACTCTTTCAGAGGCGGCTCTGCCCTGGCTGTTACCTGAACTGAAAGGTTATGCTTCTCCCAATACTTTAAGTGACACTTTATCAACAAGATCCTTAACTTTTTCTTTATATGCAAGCATATGGGGTGTTAATAGATGTGCCTGTAAATCTTCTAAGCTACCCCACTTCTCGATTATTGTGACAACATTATTATCCAACTCCTGTGGGGGTAAGCCTGCAGGGACGTCAAGGGTTGGCACATACTCTATACATCCCTTCTCTTCAAGAACATTTGGAACATTGGATTTGAAAATCTCAACAAACTCGGATAATCGGCCTTCTTTAATGTGTATTGATGCAATTACGTTTATCATTTCATAATTTCCTTATTTGCATAACGGGTTAATCAGCCGCACGGCTTTTTGCGTTGGCTGAATTGGCCTTGTTAGGTGGAATTGAACGGATGCTCACGACGGATTGATTGAATCACGTTGTCGAGCTGTTGAAGAAAATATGATCGGTCACGCTTTTTTAGCGGTGGAGGCCCGCCCGTTATCTCTCCTGCGCCACGAAGTTCTGACAACAGGTCCCGAGTCGCGACAGCCTGGCCGATGTTGTTTTCCGTGAACGGCTTTCCGGTCGGACCAATTACACGTGCACCTTCATTCAGGCAGCGGCTCGCAAGCGGAATGTCAGCGGTGACTACGATGTCATGAGGTTGAACGTGTTCGACAATCCAATCATCTGCCGCGTCGAATCCGTCCTCTACAACTTCGAGTGTAATCCATCGTTCATTCGGAACTCGCATCCAAGAGTTGGCGACCAATGTGACATCAATGCGATATCGGCTTGCGACGCGGTACACCTCCTGTTTGACCGGGCACGCATCAGCATCTACAAAGATGTGCAGCAAATGAAGATCCTTTTTTCAGGTTTGTTTCCATAATTTCAAAACTGAACGCTTATCATGAACCATGCAGGATAATAAATCCAGGAATTTGCAATGCTGACAGCCATTATAACTTAGGAAATTTTAAAGTGCTACGGTTTTAGACATCTTTTTTATCATTTTGTTCGGCAATTTTTATTTTATTCAAGTTTTTTCTTTAACGTCCTTTGTTCAAGGGAAGCTTTTGGTTTTGTCAGAACAACGATCAGGTCAAAGATTTGGTGGAATTCCTCACTGTTTTTTGAATAGATGGGCCGCAGTGGCTGGGCTTCATCGCCTTTTTCAACCGATATTGAAGCGCCGGGATGTTTTCTGCCGATAAAGGATGATTTCCTTTATTTGTCATAAGTTAATCCAATGGGTATTCTAAAAACAAATTGATCTCATCGATCTTCGATGATAAATGCTGGCAAGGTTTTATTTCTAATTTTGTACCATATATTCGGCAAAAGCCGTATCTGCTAAAGACCGTTACAAGGGTCTAAAGTGTGAAGTGAGCTAAAGTGAACTAAAACTAAGGTGTTCTGTCAGTTTTATATGAATAGATGGAGCGAAGCGACACCGTAACTTTAGGCACTTGTAACTTTAGTTCATTTTAGGCACTTAATGCACTTCGATATGAATCTTGACGTGGCAGCGTTCCCAATATTTGGAATTTGTAAAACATCTAAAAGGATAGATTCATGAGACTTTTTGACAGTCACTGTCATTTGGACGACAGGGCCTATGAAAAAGATTTGGATGATGTCATCCATCGCATGCATGACGCCGGCGTTGTGTCGGCCATGACCATTGGAACAACCCTTGAACGCTGTATCAAGGGGGTCGCCATCGCGGAATCCATACCAGGGGTGTATGCTTCTGTGGGCATTCATCCCCACGACGCAAAAAGTTGCGATGAAGACGCCCTAAAGACGCTCAAGGATCTTGCCGAAAGTCCCAGTGTTCGTGCATGGGGGGAAATCGGCCTTGACTTTAATCGAATGTTTTCTCCCAGAAACGTTCAGGAAAAATGGCTTATCCGGCAGCTCGAAATTGCCGATGCGCTAAAACTTCCGGTCATATTTCACGAGCGGGACAGCAACGGCCGCCTGCTCGATATTTTGAAAACACATTTTACAACCGGCCGAAACGGGGTTGTGCACTGTTTTTCCGGCAGTGAGGATGAGCTGAAACAGTATCTTGATTTGGGCCTTTATATCGGAATTACCGGAATTGTGACCATCAAGGGACGTGGTGCAAACTTGAGAAAGATGGCGCCTTCGATACCGGTTGATCGAATCCTGATTGAAACCGACGCCCCCTACTTAACCCCGACACCCGAAAGAAACCACACCCAAAGAAACGAACCGGCCTTTGTCCGATCGGTCCTTTTGAAGCTTGCTGAAGTGAGACAGGAAGATTCAGCGTCCTTGGCTGAAACTCTATGGAACAACACCTGTCAATTGTATGGTGTTGAGCCCTGACACGGCCCTGGATCACCGTTGATTCGGTATGTTTTGGAGCATTCATGAAGAAAATTCGCCAAGATCCATAACCTTGGCGTAAACGGATTGTAATGCAGCCATGAATGCGTTGTGGACCATGTCAGCAGGTACTGTTTTGCCGCCGAAGGTAAGATCCTTTGTTGCACAGGCATCATGGATAACGATGCACTGGAACCCCAAATCCGCAGCAGCGCGCGTGGTTGCATCGATGCACATATGACTCATGGCGCCGCAGATCACCACGGAATCAATTCCAACCTTTTGCATTTCTTCATGAAGTTTTGTGTTTAGAAAACTGTTGGGGTGGTGTTTTTGAATGATGGGTTCGTTGGGAAGGGGCGTGACATTTTCATGGATGTCTATGCCTTGGCTGTTCGGTATAAAAAACGTGGCACCGTCTTTGACGGCGATGTGTTGTATATGAAAAATCGGCCATTTTTTTTCACGAAAAAACCGTAACATTTCTCGTGCGTTTTCGCTGGCTTCTTTCATTCCAACCAGTTCCATGCGACCACCGGGGAAATAGTCTTTCTGAATGTCAACGAGAATCAATCCAATCTTCATTTTCAGTCCCTTTCATGTTCAATTTTTTAAAAATATTTAATATACTGTCTCCAATTCCTTGTTTTTTTTCTTCAGTCTCTGAGGTTTCTTCTTTTCCTTGTCCGGTTTTGGATGTTGCCCCGGCGACACCCTTTCCTGCAATTTCGAGGGCCTTTTTACAGGGGTTTGCTTTTCCCGATGATCCGGAAACCAAAAGATAGGCCCAGCCCACCGGTCCTAAAAGGGCGGCAGCGATGGTGGTGCCGGAGCCCACGATATCGATCTCTAAAGAAGGCTTGGTCAGTGTGCCACCCAGTTTAAAGGGTTTGGTTATTTTGCTTAAGCTGATACTCAATTTCGCGGTATCTTGGGTTCCAATCCCCTCTTTGGGATGGGTTTCGATTTGGAAATCCAAAGCTTCGGTTTTAAGATTTATCTCACCTTTACTGAACAATGTTTTTTGGGGATCGTCGACGACGACGATGTCACTTTTGGCCATGCCGTTTTTGATATTAAAATCACACACGGCACAGTTAATTTGGGCGTTGTCGATTTTTTTACCAACAGGGTTGATGATGCGCATGAGCGTTGAGCCGATGTCGGCACTGACAAAACCTAAATAACCGGTGGGTATTTTCCCTTCTCCCAGGGAGGCAATCACATCTCCGTTCAAACCTGCCATGAGCCCTGCCACGGATTTTCCTTGACCTTTCAGGTTAATGTCAAGGTCGAGAATGCCTTCTAAAGCTTGGGTAATTTCCAGTTTTTTAAGCATTTCCCCGAGGTTCATTTGTTTGATATCCACGCTTACATCAACAAAAGCCATATTTTCTTTTGCCTGAACATTCAAACTGTTAACCAACTTTCCGCCGCCAATAAAAGCTGTCAGGGGATTTACCGTGAGATTGCCATCCTGAAGCCTTACTTTGGTCACAATATTATCAAAGGCTAGTTTTGGTAAAAGCATTTGTTTGATTTGAAGATCAAGGGCGGTGTTGAAAAGACGCAGACCGTCTAATTTTAAGGGGGTGTTTTGAAACAGTTTGTCCGATTTTCTTTCAGGTTTCGTTGTCTTTTCTTTTACACCGGCGGCCTTTTTCTCTCTGTTTATTAACATCGGGCGCAGATCGAGGATTTCGGAAACAAGATCACCGGATATTCGCGGCTTTTTACCAGAACGGTCAAGTGTTAAGGAACCGTTTAATTTACTGTTTCCCAGTTCTATCAACATATCGGACAGTTGAAATTTTTCGGTTTTGGTTGCAATGAGGTGGCTGGAAATATGGAATGGACCTTTGATTGGCAGGGGTTCTTGAGTGATATTTTCAATTTCGGCCAGATCCTCGCCTTTGACAGAGAATCTGACATCAATGCCTTTTGCCGCCACCGGGTCCTGGATCTTGCCGATAATGGTGATATCGATTTGAGCGACTTTGGCCTTTAGATCAACAGGATAGGGTACATCAGGGTCTGTGAAACCCGCGAATGAACCGATTTTTCCGGACACGTTCAATGGAATGTCGTTAAACGAGCCTTTCAGTTCAATGTCACCCGCGCCCATGAACTCCGCTGATTTTCTGCTGCTTCGATCTATGGTTAGGACAAGCGTTTTATTTTTTTGATGGTTTTTAACCGTCAGTCGTCCATCTTTGATAAGTATCTCTTCAAAATTGAACAGTGCTGTTTCTGTTTCATCTTTTTTTACAGGGATTGTTTTAACTTTCTTTTTTTCCGGCAAATCAAATTCCAGATTTGTTTTACCGGATGTGTTGGTTTCCATCATCAAGTCGGGATTGATCAGGGTTAAGCGTTTTACATTGATGTTGCCCTTGATGAGGGGAATCAGCGCTAATTGAACTTCAATTTGTTTGGCACGGATCATTTCCGGATGAGAACTCCAGGGAGCATTTTGAAAAGAAACGGAGTTTACCTCGAGGGTGGGAGACAAACCTATTTTCACTTTTATATCTCCGGCCAAGGTAAGTTTTCTTCCGGTGTATTTTTTAGCGATTCCGGTAATCATTGGCTTAAACTTGTTGTAATCATAAGTCGATACGACAACAATGATGACCAAAAAACAAACAAGAATGATACTTGCCAGGACGCCTAAAATTATCTTCCAACGCATGAAAGTGTCTCCTTTATGCGGGATGTACGATTCGTTTTTGTTATATTG
>PKTV01000172.1 GCA_002868985.1 Desulfobacteraceae bacterium
AAGCCGAACCCATGTCGGTGATTCTGCGAGGATCTGAAGATACGCTGGGTCAGATGGATAAGGTTTCAACAAAACCCATCAATATAAAAGGATTATCCGGCTCTTTTAAAAAAGAGGTGGCCCTGGATCTTTTGGAAAATCTTAAGCTCGTTGATTCTTCAAAAATTATTCTTGCAAACGTGTTTATAAAGGAAAAGCTGATAACCAAAACATTTGCTAATATTCCTGTTCAGGGAGATGGGAGTCTGTATGTATACCGCATTACGCCGCCGGTAATAACGATAAAAGTTAAGGGACCTGTTAATATGATCGAAAAGCTTTACGGGAGTAGCGGGGTTCAGGTATATGTTGACCTTAAAGGATTGAAACCAGGGGTTTATAATAAGCGTGCGACAATAACATTGCCGGTTAAAACCACACTTATTGATGCAAAACCTGAAATTTTCAAAGTAAAAATTATTGACCAAAAAAGAATTCGTTAAAAAAAGGATTTTGTCATATGCTTCTTGTTATTGATGTTGGCAATACAAATATGGTCATCGGCGTTTACGACGACAAACATCTCGTTCAAAATTGGCGACTACGAACTGAACGGCGTACGACCGAAGATGAGTTTAACATTCTTGCCCGCAATCTTTTTTCCGAAGGCAATATCAATTCCGGAAATATCCACAAAACCATTATTTCCTGTGTCGTTCCACCCATGGTTACCATTCTAGATTCTTTCTGTCGCAAATATCTTGGACATCCACCCCATTGGGTCGATGCCAGATCCGCTCCAAAACTGCCGATACGATACAAAAACCCATCAGAAGTCGGAGCAGACAGGATCGTTAATGCGGTTGCAGCATTCCACAAATACCAAACGAGCTTAATTGTGATAGATTTTGGAACGGCAACAACCTTTGATTCTATTTCTGAAAAAGGGGAATACTTAGGTGGCGCAATCAGTCCCGGCATCATGATTTCTGCTGAAGCACTTTTTATAAAAGCATCAAAACTTCCTAGAGTCGAAATCTTTATTCCCCCCGAAAGCGTGATCGGAAAAGATACCTCAAGTAGTATTAAGGCCGGAATTATTTACGGATATGCAGGTCTTGTCGATGGAATGGTCAAGCGTATGAAGGATGAAATGGGTTCGAACCCCCGTATCATCGCTACTGGTGGCCTGGCAGATCTAATGTGTCAGGTATCTGAAACCATAGAGGTTGTTGAGCCGAACTTAACGCTGGAAGGGTTGCGGATTATCAGCAATAGTATGTAGAACCTATTTCAGAAACAATCTAAGTGCCCCTGGCTGTGTTGTTAACCGATTAAAAATGCTCACATACGACATTTTATGCGCCGTTTTTAACCATTTAACACCCCCGAATATCGGGATTTCGCAAAGCTCAACTTGCTTTTGAACGCTATCTTGTTTTTAGATAGGTTATAGACAAACTGATGCCGATCGAATATTAATCGAGTTCCATCGCCGCTTCTATCTTTTCAATCTGTAAAATGATATCCTGCTTTTCTGCTTCATTCAGGTCTTCCTGTTTAAGACGTTGTCTGAGGCTCACAAGAATCATTTCAATCCGATAGTCTGCGCACGTATATTTCATCGGTCTTTGGCTTTACTTTAGGATTCACTGGTCATGCGAAACAACTATATGGGTTAGAATCTCTAACCGATTATTTTTCCTTCTGCCTGATGCTTCTCATGAGAAATTCAGGTTAGACCCTACCGGTTTTAATAAGAGCCCGCTTATAAACACGATAAAAGGCCTCATAATCGGCGATTCCGCGTCTAAGGATTTTTTCTATTTCATCGATGTTTTTCAGATTGACAATCAGATTAACGCTTTTGTTAAAAGCCGCCATATTGTCCATGGTACGGTAACGGTCAGTAATGAGAGTCACAAAAATGTTTCGCCGGATGGACATGTTGAGACGGTCCAGATATTTGTGGACAGGATTCATATCCGGATTTTGGGTGCCGAACCTCTCGTTTAACACCACCATGTCAAAAACATGAAATCGCATTTGCTTGAGAGCATCTTTGGGCAACTGGGGGGTGGTAATATGATAGTCCATATTGTGCAAGCCCGTTTTGATCTTCGTTTGTAAGGCAGCATCGGGCTCACACAAAAGGGCTGTTTTCACACCCTCTTCCACGAAGTCAAAAGGTTTATCCGAAGCATCGTAGATATCGGCGTCAACCTCATCAATAATCGTTTTGTCCTTTTCTGGCTTAGATTTATCTGATGATTCCAATTTGTTATCTGATGAAGAGGGTGTGTCGGAGCGTGTATCGACCACGACCTTGGTGTTACACTGCGGGCAGGTCAATGAAAACTTTTGTCCTTTAGGAACCTTTTCGTCCGGAATTTTAAACTTGCTCCGACAGTTTTCGCATGTAATGTTCATTATTTTTTTGCCTTTATCAGGACGTTACGGGTAAAAAACCGGCAGGACTCGATTAACGCGAAGTCTTGCCATATTCATGATCAACCTTCAAATCCTCGATGTCTGTTGTGGCTTCTCCTCGGACAGTTTTGATGGTGTCAATTCCTCGGCCCAGCACGTCCTTTCGAGATGCATAAGCCATCGCGGTTTCCTGGGTAATGATGCCTTTTTCATACAGCCCCAAGATATAATCGTCAAAGGTTACCATGCCGAACGCTTTTCCAGCCTGGATAATATCATAAAATGTTTTACCTTCTGATTCTCCATGCAAAATTGAATCTTTAACACGAAGATTGGTACGCAAAATTTCGAAGGCGGCAACCCGTCCGCCACCCACTTTGGGAAGAAGCCTCTGGCACACGATCCATCGGATTGAATCGGCGATTCGAGTGCGTATCTGATTTTCTTCTTCTGTGGGAAACATACCAAGGATTCTGTTGATTGTCTGTCCGGCATCCAGGGTATGTAACGTACTTAAAACCAGATGGCCGGTCTCAGCCGCACTCATACCGATCTCCAGTGATTCCCTGTCGCGCATCTCACCCACCAATATCACTTTGGGCGCCTGTCGAAGGGCTGCTCTTAAGCCAATGGAAAAAGAGTTGAAATCCTCTCCCATCTCCCGTTGGTTAAATGTGGCTTTTTTATGTGGATGATCGTATTCCACCGGGTCTTCAAGGGTGACGATATGAACCGATCTAAAATCATTGATATCATTGAGGATGGCAGCCAGCGAAGTCGATTTTCCGCTGCCCGTGGCACCTGTAACCAAGATAAAGCCGTTGTGTTCTTTAGCCATTTCCAAAAAGGCATCAGGAAGACCCAATTCCTGGCAGGTTGGAATTTTTGGGGAAAGTTTTCGCAACACAACAGAATAATTCCCCCGCTGGGAAAAAATATTGACTCTAAAGCGTGCCTTTCCGGGAAGTTCATAGGATGAATCACACGATCCCTCAAGTAAAAGCGTTTCGGTGAGCCTCTGGCTCTGGTTAATCAGGTTGAGAGCGAAAATTTCAGATTGAAAAGGGGTGATTTCATCAAACTTAGGCTCGAGATCCACAGCAGCGAGAACGCCCGAAGTCTCGACCTGAAATGATTTTCCCACGGTAATATTCAGATCGGAAACATTGTCATGGGAATCCAGCATTCTTGCAAGTAGATGATCAATCTCCTGTTTTTTCAAAATATAACCTCACGATGTGTTAGGCTTCGGTAAAGTCGACTGGTGGATTTTTTATAAAATTTCTGAATTTACCTTTGTCATTGGCTTTGAGGTAGGCATCATCGGCACTAATCCACCCTTTTTCATACAATTCCATAATGGCATCATCCAAAAGCACCATGCCGTATTTTTTCCCTGTTTGAATGACTGAAGGAATTTGATGTGTTTTTCCTTCACGGATAAGATTTCGGGCTGCCGGTGTTGCAATCAATATTTCCAAGGCAACACAAAGGGCTTTTTTATCAATTCTTTTAAACAAGACCTGTGAGACAACCGCCCGAATTCCATCAGATAGGGTTGAACGGATCTGTGCCTGTTCGGTTGCAGGAAAAACTTCGATGATACGATCAATGGTTTTCGGTGCACTCATGGTATGCAACGTACCAAAAACAAGGTGTCCGGTAGATGCGGCTTCTATGGCGAGCGATATGGTTTCAAGGTCCCGCATTTCCCCCACTAGAATGATATCCGGGTCTTCTCTTAAAGCACCCCTTAATGCTGCACTAAATGACTTGGTATGGACTCCCACTTCACGATGGTTTATGATACACCCTTGACTTTGGTGGACAAATTCGATGGGATCTTCGACGGTGATGATGTGGTCTTTTCGGGTGCGGTTGGCAACATCGACGATGGCGGCTAACGTCGTCGACTTGCCGCTTCCTGTGGGCCCGGTGACTAGAACCAGCCCCCTGGGAAGTGAAGCCAGTTTGGATATTACATTCGGAAGGCCCAGCTGATCGGCGGTCATGATTTCTTCAGGGATTTGCCTGAAAACGGCGCCACAACCATTTTTCTGCATAAAAAAATTGGACCGGTACCTGGCAACTCCTGGTATTTCATAGCCAAAATCGATATCACCGGTTTCTTCAAAATGCTTGATTTTAGCCTCGGGTGCAATTTCATAGAGCATTGCTTTGAGTTCGTCATTTTCAAGGACTTTATATTTGATCCTTTCCATGTCACCCCTGATACGAAGTGCGGGCGGTTGTCCGGACACAAGATGGAGATCAGAGGCTCCCTGTTCGTGCATCAATTTGAAAAACGCATCAATTTTTGCCATATTAATCTGCCTGTTTATTCAGATTGTTTAAAAAGTTTTAGCTTGTTATCTTCTTCTTCCCTGATGATAGATTCCTCTTTTCCAATTTCAAGGAGTTTGGCATGTCCCTCAATAACGGAGCGGATTTGAACCTCAATCTGCGATCGTTGTCGCTTCAACTCTATTATATCTTCATGAAGTTGTGAAAGTCTGTTTTGTGCTCTACTGAGAATTTTTTCTGCCTTAACCTCTGCTTCAGCAACAACCAATTCCGCTGATTTTCTGGCATTTTGCTTCATCTGTTCCAAAACTTTCTGAGAATTCAGCATGGCTCGTTTAAAGCTTTCTTCGCGCTCTCTATATCTCTGAGCCTCAAGCTGAAGCCGTTTGATTTCCTGATGCAAGTGGTTATTTTCACTTTTCAGTGATTCGAAGGCATCCGCCATCTGTTCAAGAAATGTATCGACTTCCCGTACATCAAATCCTCGGAACTTCATTTTAAACTGCTGTTGCTGAATATCAAGGGGCGTCATTTTCATCAGAGATCACCCTCCTTATTTTGTTACATAAAAGTTGTGGCCAGTCTCAACAGACTGTTGACGACAAAATTTTGTAAAAATATCACACCTAAAATTACGATGATCGGTGAAAAATCGATACCGCCAAAGTTGATGGGAATTTTTGCGCGGATTCGATACAGCACCGGTTCGGTGACATTATGGATAAAGCGAACGATTGGATTATAAGGGTCCGGATTTACCCAGGAAAGTATCGCCCGAGCGATCACGATCCACATGTAAAACGTAAGAACATAATGAAGAATTATTGCAACAGCCTTTATGAAATTTCCAAGGATAAACATATCAACAATGTGCTTTCGTTTTTTTGATTCATGTGATAAAGAACCACGAAGGTTTTTTATCCAGTCATTTTTTTGACGCTTTAAGAAACTATAAGTTTTAGTTTCTTAAAAATCCGATATTTCTTTAAAAATTAATTATATATTAACAATAAGTCAAGTTATTTCAGGCAAAATCGTTGACACGCCAAATAATCTAACGATAAAAGTATATTGTGTTTTTTTTAGTTTTGTCAGATTTGGGCAATTCTGCCACAGTTGGCACAATACGAATTCGCTTGTTTGGAATCCTTATCTATTTCAAACAAACTCATTTTTTAGAAGAAAGCAATTATTATGCCACAAACTCCATTTTTTTTCTAAGGAACTAACAAATTAAGGGGGGGAATAAAATTCATGTTAAAAGATAAAAAAATCAGTATCATCGGATCCGGAAATATGGGAGAAGCCCTTGTCAGCGGACTCATTACTTCGGGATCATCCAATCCAGAGAACATCATTTGTACGGATGTTCGGATGAACAAGCTAGAATCCGTTGCAAAAAAATATGGTGTGGTTACACTTACCGAAAACATTAAAGCTGTAGAATTTTCTGATATTATTATATATGCAGTTAAGCCCCAAATCATCGCATCTGTATTAAAAGAAACAGCATCTTGTCTGGACATGTCCAAGCTTATCATTTCCATTGCCGCGGGTGTGCCTCTGGCGGCAATCGAATCGTGTCTTAAAAAGGAAT
>PKTV01000157.1 GCA_002868985.1 Desulfobacteraceae bacterium
AGTTTGAAGTGCCTAAAGTGAGCTAAAGTTGAGGAACGCGCTTTCAGCGCGATCAATTATAATTAAAATTGATAGAATACCTTAACTTTAGGCACTTTACACTTTTGCACGCATATAATGAATAATCCGAGTTATAAATACGTTACCGTATTTAAGAATACATATACTTAGCTTTGAGTTTTCGATCTGATAATGAAGCTGGATGAAAAACTGATAAATAACATTAAAGGCTTTCTGGATGTCCATGAAGGGAAGGCCTTATATGATATCGCACTGGAAGCCAGCCGTTATGGACCCTGTCTGGAAATCGGGAGTTACTGCGGCAAATCAACCGTCTACATCGGCTCCGCCTGCAAAAAAAACAGCGGCATCCTCTTCTCCATCGATCATCACCAAGGGTCTGAGGAGCAGCAGCCTGGGGAAGAATATTTCGACCCCGAGCTTTTCGACCATGAAACCTCCCGTGTGGATACATTTAAAGCGTTTAGAAAGACGATTGAAGCCGCCGGTCTCGCAGATACGGTAGTCCCCATGGTGTGCAATTCTGAAGTGGCGGCGCGACAATGGACAACGCCCCTTAGTCTGGTTTTTATTGACGGAGGTCATTCTTATGAAGCGGCATACACGGATTATAACGCATGGGCCGGCCACATCATGCCAGACGGGTATTTGTTGATACACGATATTTTTAAAGACCCTGAAAAAGGCGGCCAGGCACCCTATCACATTTACAAAATGGCCGTTGCATCGGGTCTTTTCAAAAAACTTCCCTTGATCAACACGTTAGGAGTGCTTCAACGGTATAACTTTCGGGATATCCCTCATAATCTCCAGAAATAATCACTTCATGTTTCGCACCCTTAATTTTCAGCAACGTCAATACAGTGTAGCAGGCCGGGAAATTTTTATAAGGTAAAATAATTGAGTCCTCGGGGAGTTTTTCCTCTAAATCCTTTGATGTTAGCGGAATGGATGATCTTTTTTTAAAGCGGGTGCTGTTTGAGTGGCTTTAGGCCTTTCGTGTCTTTAGGGCTGACGTATTACTTTTCTTCTTTTTTCATATACAGCACAATGCTCTTTCCCAGGATGGGATTGAGCATTTTGTCTAAAAACTGCGTGATCCATGGTTTCTTCATCATATCCCATACCAGAAAACGATGATACGCATTGACCGGTCTGCAATCTTCACGTTCCGGTCCCACAAGGCATTTCAGCCACCAGTAAGGCACATGAAGGCTGTGAGCAAAATGAAATCCCAACCGCGTCAGGCCCGCACTTTTCAAAAGATCAACCAGCGCTTTTTTTTTATATATGCGAACATGCCCGTTACGGACAGTATGGTAATTGTCGGAAAGTGCCCAACAAATTCGCTCAGGGAGATATCGTGGAACACTGACTGCAAGAGTCTTACCCGGCTTTAACACCCTGACAGCTTCAGAGACTCCGGTTTTGTAGTCTTGAATGTGTTCCAGCACCTCCGAACAAATAACAAGATCAAAAAAGTTGTCTTTAAAAGGAAGCGCACATATATCGGCAACAGAAACTCCACACTCGCCACCCCCATGGTCTCCAAGTTCTTTATGCGTATTCAGCCTTTTTTTTGTCTCAACCACATCATCAAAGTTAATGTCTATACCCATGGCAACAACCTTCGGGAATCTAAATGCAGCACAGGTATGTCGCCCTGTTCCGCACCCGATATCCAGTATCCGGCCACCGGCCAAACGGTTCGGGTCAGACTTGCAAAGCCGGTTAAGGTCGACGGTAATCACGAATGGCCTCCCTGTAAGCCTCAACGGTCATTTCAGCCGCCCTCTTCCATGTAAAGCGATCTCGAACCCTGTTAAAACCTGCACTGCCCATTTGTATAGCCTGTTCAGGATGATCCATCAGGGTCAGGATCGACTTAACCAGCGCCCTGGGATTTGCGGGTGGAACCAGTATTCCGGCATTCCCCACCACTTCGGGCAAAGCCCCGCCTGTAGTGCTGATCACTGGAAGGCCACACGCCATGGCCTCTCCTGCCGGGAAACCGAATCCCTCGTATACGGATGGAACAATTGCGAGAAAAGCCTTTGCATAGTTTCGAACAAAGGCATCATTTTCAATGCGGCCCGTAAATGTAACAGACTCTTTTATGCCCAGTTTTGTTAAGCGTCTTTCGATATCACCGTTTTTTCTCAGGGTGCCGACGACAACGAGTTTGATTTTACGAGTTGTGGAAATTTCAGCCACCGCCTCCAGCAGATAATGGAGTCCTTTTAAGGGCGTCTCGGCACTGCTGGTAACAATGATACGATTTTTTTCTCTTTTAATCTCTGGAATCGGATGAAACAGATCCGTATCGATCCCATTAGGGATAACTTTAAACCGCTGCTTCGGTATGTTAAACTCCCTGCCGATGTCATGCATGGAACTTTTAGAAACCGTGATAATGTGGGATAAGGTTCTGGCCACCCTTTTTTGCATACCGATGAAAGAATACCACCTCAACTGTTTAATCTTTCCCCAAAACGACGAAGCCGCTTTTACGGCCAGATCCCGGTCCACCGTAATCGGATGATGAATTGTGGCAATGGTTGGAACAAACCTGTTAATGGACCTGATGCCGTATGAGATGCTTTGATTGTCGTGAACGATATCGTATTGGGATGTTCTTTTTTTTAAAAATCGATACGCCCTGATCCCAAATGTGAACGGCTCCGGAAATCCCATGGTGGAAACGCCCAGCCACTCCATAAGGTTAACGGGGTCTGAAAGCTCTTTTAAAGAAGGCATCCTGAAAGGATCAGCAGGGTTATAAAGATCCAAGCCGGAAAGCTGAAAAAGATTTATCTTTTCATCGAGCTGAGGAGCGGGTGGTCCTGAAACCACCTCGACTTGATGGCCCAAAGCCTTGAGAGCTTTGCTCAAGTGATTCACATAAACCCCCTGCCCGCCACAATAAGGATGGCTCCTGTAACTTAATAGACAAATGCTTAACGGCGCTGTATTATCCAACGGTCTCATAAAGTTCCTTTAAAATTTTTATCGGAGAATCTAACGCTTTATAAGTTGAAACTCAATATGAAAGTTTTTGAAAACCTGCTAAGATATTCGGCAAATTTTTTCCTTATTCAGGTTGTTCACACGTATCGCCGCAACCATCGTTTGGTGATATGGTATTGTATTATCACAAAAAATTCAGGCCACTGATAGCTTTGTTTCGTTGCAGGTATCAAATGTTTAACGTCTGATCCTTTCACCATAGCATCTTGTATCTCTATACAAATTAGAAAAGCGTGGAATTTTGTCGTCAATCCACGCTTTCTAATTCAGAGGTTTGAGTCTACGATGGTAGTTGTTTTAAGGTTTTCGATAGTGATAACTGCGTATCGTATACTGTAATGCAAGATGCCATAAAATTTTCATGATATTGAACCTATATTCCCTGTTGCCGGAATGACCCCAATCAACAGGTGATTTTCTTTTCTTGGTATTCTTTTATCTTTTCAATCAACATTGGTACAAACTCCCGACAGTCATTAACAATACCATAATCGACCTGTTCAAAGACCGGTGCTTTGGCATCGTTATTGATGGCCACCATCACTTTGGCACCGACGATGCCGACCATGTGCTGTAATTCACCCGACAAACCGACGCCGATATAAAGTTCCGGGCTTACCATTTTGCCGCTCTGTCCGATCATCGTTTCCAGTTCTGTCCAGCCTTCATCTACCGCCGGTCGGGTAGATCCCAGAGCAGCATTTAAAGTTTCGGACAGGCCGGCAATTATACGCCACCCTTCTATATCACCGGCACCAGCACCGCCGGCAACGACGATGGGTGCCGACTCCAGAGGTACGCCGCCAGGTTCTTCACGGACGATTTTCAGGGTTTGAACCCGGAGTGGGATTTCATGGGGAATTTCAAGGTGAATAATTTCTCCTGTTCTGCTTTCATCCAGTTCAGGATGAGGGAAAACCCCTGAGGCGATAGTGGCCATTTGGGGCCGTTTTTCCGGACAGATAATGGAGATCAATCCACCATAGGCAGGTATTCTCTGCTCCAAGATTTTATTGTCATCGATTATGAGGTCAATGCAATGTGCCGTCAAGCCGGTACCGAGTCTGGCCGCCACCAACGGTGCCAGTTCAGTCCCCATGGATGTCGAACCGATCAGCATGATTTCCGGTTGGTGTTCTTTTGCCAGTTTGACAATCATTTCAGTATACATTTCCGGTTTATAAAAGGCCAGCTCTGGGGCGTTGCCTAAATAGACCTTATCTGCACCGGCTGCAAAAAGCTGTTGAACTCTTTTGTCCATCTGATCTCCCAGAATAACTGTTTCAACGGACGTATTTAGTTCTGTGGCCAGCTTTCGTGCTTGACCGATGAGTTGGAGCGAAACTGGAAGTATTCGACAGTCAATCTGTTCAGCAATGACCCAAACTGAGCCAAATCGTTTATTCATTTTTGTTTTTTATCCTTTCTATATCACACCAGCATCAGACAATTTTTGAACCAATTGTTCGGCTTTTTCTTCCTTTGTACCAGTTATTATTTCGGCGATCCGTTTGCTGTTTACAGTGGCAAGACTTGAAACAATTGTTGGTGATCCTTTTTGCCCCACGGTTTCTTCAGGCACGCCTAATTCATGAAGATCCCAAAGGGTTATCTCTTTTTTTCTGGCTTTGATAATTCCCGAAAAACTGAGTGTTCTCGGGGTATTCAGTTCTCTGGTTACCGTAAATACAGCCGGAAGTTTAACCCGCATCAGGCGATACCCGTTTTCCAGGCTTGCCTTTACCTTCCACCATTCTCCACCAAATTCAACAATCTCATTTACTCGTGTTACCACTGGTACTTTTAAAAACGTGGCCATCTCCGGACCTACCCACTCCGTGCTGCCGTCGCTGCTGGCCATCCCGCAAATAATTAGATCAAACTCTCCGATTTTCTCTATACCTTTGGCAAGGGTATATGCTGTTGCATAAGCATCGGCGCCGCCAAAAGCCCGATCTGAAAGCAAAAATCCCTGATTAGCACCCAGAGCCAGACATTCCTTGACAATATTGCCTGCCGCAGGAGGTCCCATGCTGAGTACGGTAATGTTTGCATCCAGCTGCTCCTTAAGCAGGAGAGCCAGCTCCATGGCATTTTTATCAAGCAGATTCAATACCAGTGGAACTTCGGCCCTGGTGAGGGTTTTGGTGGCAGGGTCTATTTTTATTTTGTGAGCCTCTTTAGGGTCTGGAACCGCTTTGACACACACAACGACTTTTAGCATCGAAATATTTCCTAACCCGGATATACCGGAAAAGTGACTAAAGTGAGTTAAAGTTTGAAGTGCTTAAAGTCAGGAGGTCGCTTTGCTCCATCTGTTCATATAAAAATTGCTGGAATTCCTAAACTTTAGTCGCTCTTTAGACATTTTAGGCACTTGTTTGCTTTCAACTCACATAAACTTTTGCAGAAATTGTGCCTCGAAAAAACTAAATTGAACTGCTGCATTATGGCCTACGAGAGCACCCAGCGGGCGATAATAACCTTCATAATATCTGAGGTGCCTGCAGACGGGCCCAGGACAAAGGAGTCCCTCAAATAACGGCTGACCGCATACTCTTCCATGCACCCATAGCCGCCATGTATATCACCGGCCATTTTGGCTGCCCTTTGAGCTGCCTCTGTGGTGAAATATTTAGCCACAGCAAATTCGTTGCTGGATCGCTCGCCCTTGTCCTGCATAGAAGCGGCTTTATAACCCAGCAGGCGACCTGCTTCCAAATCGATTTTCATGTCCGCCAGTTTGTTTTGGATCGTCTGTAACCTGCTGATCGGTTTCCCATAAAGAATCCGTTCGTTGGCAAACTTAATGGATGCTTCGAGACAAGCAGCCTGCAGACCCAGCGCGCAGGCGACCATGCCGCCTCTCCCAACGTCACCGATGGCAGCCAGAGCAACCCCTAAACCCTTTCCTTCAAGGCCAACTAGATTTTCTTTCGGAACCCGGCAATTTTCATAAGCCAACTCGCCGGTATTGCATCCGCGCATGCCGACTTTGTTCTCTTCATGTGTGGCTTTGAATCCTTCCATCCCCTTTTCCATAATGAAGGTCGAGAAGGCTTTGGGATTTTCATCGTCTTTTGCGAGAACAGTAATTGTGTCGGCAATATGGGAGTTGGTAATGAAGCATTTTCGGCCGTTGAGAATGTAGTCCTCGCCGTCTTTTTTATACGTTGAGCGTATACCAGTCGGATCTGAACCTCCTGTGGTTTCAGTGACAGCGGTGGACGCCAACCGTTCTCCGGTTGCCAGGCCG
>PKTV01000560.1 GCA_002868985.1 Desulfobacteraceae bacterium
GGGATCTTCGACAAGCATACTCAAGTATGTCGAGGACTTAAAACGAGGCGCCAACGCCGAGGTTGGGCCAAAAGATTATTTTGAGATAGCTTCTAATAAAAATATCTGCTTAACCGGCAACAAGTTCTAAGCGGCCAATTTCTTTTCGAATCTCATCAATTCTTTCGTCATTCCAAGCTTAAGCGAATTGATCGAGTTTGAATAATTTATTTAAAATAATCATTGTTTTTTGGAAATGAGTCTGATAGCAGAAGGGTTTATGCTATATCATACAGGTTATAGCAAAATAAACTGGCTTAGGGGGTATTGTATTTAATGGAAAATTTTGAAACAAACGATTCAAACAAAGTTTTAACGAATGACACATCCAGTGAGCAGTCAGATGCGGAAGGTATTAAGGAACAAGACGTATTGAAAACAGATTCATCTGAAGAAGAAACACCATCTGATGATATTCAAGACCCGGTTAATGTTTCGGCAGATGCTCAGGAAACAACGATAGACGCTAAAGAAGATCAAGAAACAACCGGTGCTTTGGAAGAAGTTACGGAAGTAATCGGCGACTCGGAAGAAAGTCCTGTAACGCTCGAAGGTTCTAAAACAGCAGATAAGCCCAGTGAAAACATGGCCGACATGATGGATATGTACGAGGAGAGCTTTAAGCGATTTGCTGAAGGTGAAGTTGTTACCGGAAGAATAATTTCCGTAGATAAGGATTATGTCCTTGTTGATATTGGGTACAAATCAGAAGGGCAAATAAGAATTCAAGAATTTCAAGGTGAAGACGGAAACTTAGTTGCCAATGAGGGAGATTCGGTTGATGTAATGGTGGAATGGTGGGATGATGAAGAAGAGCGCGTCGTCCTTTCCAAAGAAAAGGCCGCTAAAGTAAAAGTATGGGAAGCGATTAAGAAATCTTTCGATGAAGATCAAACTGTGGAAGGCGTTATTGTCAATCGCGTCAAGGGAGGATTTTCCGTAGACATTGGTGTTCAGGCATTTCTGCCCGGTTCGCAGGCGGATTTACGTCCCATTCGCAACCTTGATGAAATGGTTGGGAAGACATTTACTTTCAAGATTCTAAAATATAATCGAAAACGGAGTAATATCGTTTTATCCAGGCGAGTCATTCTTGAAGAAGAACGCGATTCCAAGCGAACAGCAACACTGGAAAGCATTGAAGATGGAAATATTGTTGACGGCATTGTAAAGAATATAACCGAATATGGTGTATTTGTCGACCTTGGCGGTGTAGATGGTCTTCTTCATATTACGGACATTTCATGGGGACGGGTTAAACATCCATCGGAGCTTTTTTCAGTCGGTGACAAAATAACCGTGAAAATTTTAAGCTTTGATATTGAACGGGAGAGAGTTTCCCTGGGAATGAAGCAACTTACCGAGGACCCCTGGCTGGCAGCCACAGAAAAATATCCCATAGGTTCCCGTGTTAATGGAAAGGTCGTCAGTCTAACAGATTATGGTTCATTTGTTGAGCTGGAGGAAGGAATAGAAGGGCTGATTCACGTTTCTGAAATGTCGTGGACCCGAAAGATTCGCCATCCCTCTAAGGTTGTTTCCGTGGGCGATGTGGTTGATACTATCGTGCTGGATATCAAGCCTGAAAGCAGACGGATTTCTTTGGGCATGAAGCAGGTTGTTCCCAATCCTTGGGATGTTATTAGTGAAAAGTATCCGGTCGGAACCACCATTGAAGGCAAAATAAAGAACATCACCGACTTCGGCCTTTTCATCGGTATTGGTGAAGGGATTGACGGGCTTGTACATATTTCCGATATCTCCTGGATAAAGCGGATAAAACATCCATCGGAGTTATATAAAAAAGGCGATGTGGTTCAGGCTATCGTATTGGATATTGAAAAGGAGAATGAAAGATTTTCACTGGGGATCAAGCAATTAGAGGAAGACCCTTGGAAAACGGTTGCTGAACGGTATGAAGTTGGAAAAGAGATTACAGGCACAGTGACCAATCTGACCGACTTCGGCGTTTTTGTTGAAATCGAGGAAGGAATAGAAGGGCTTGTTCATGTATCTGAAATTAGCAAAGAAAAGATAAAGACCCCCATCGGCAAATTCAGTATCGGCGATGTTATTACAGCCAAAGTTATGAATATCAACAGCCAGGAAAGGCGAATCGGCCTTTCAATCAAGCGACTGGAAATCGAAAGCGAGCAGAGCTTTTTAAGCGAATATGTCAATAACGCCAGGCCAACGACGTCAACTTTTGGGGAAATTTTGCGGGAAAACCTTCAAGAAAAGTTAAATGGGGAATAAATAGAGCATCCAGTCCTCAAAGAGCGTCGTTAATTTTTACCTAAACTGAGCGTTTCAAATTTTTGAAATGGTTAATTTGATAATACTTTTTAGGTATTTGCCATTCTGAATTTCAAGAATTTGAAACCCTACGGGATTTCCAATTTTTATCCGCTTCAGGAGGATCACCGCACCTACTGCCTCAGATGCCGTTCCGCATAGGCGACCATAGCGAAACGACACCTTCTTTATATCTGCGGCAAACTTGAAAATCACTCAATTTAGGTTTTAGTTGGGCACACTTTTTTAATATCAAACAATTTCAAATGACAAATACAGCATTATGTTTTCACGCAGGCATCCATATCTTTTTTTCATTCTGATCTTTTCTTCAGTTGTTGCTACAGCAATGATATTAATGGCGCTTCTTGTTACGCTAAGTACAAGAGATACTGAGTTTGAATTTGGAGAAAAAGTAGGCGTCATAGAGATAAACGGTATTATTGCAGAGTCCAAAAACGTCCTTAATTACCTCAAACGTTTCCGTGAGGACAATTCGATAAAAGCGATCGTCATTCGAGTCGATTCACCCGGGGGCGCTGTGGGCCCGTCTCAGGAAATTTTCAGGGAGATCAGAAAGACATCGGCGTCAAAGAAAGTGGTGGCTTCCATGGGTACCATTGCAACATCCGGAGGGTATTATGTTGCTGCCGGGGCAAATGGAATTGTAGCCAATCCCGGGACCATAACCGGAAGCATCGGTGTCATCATGGGGTTTACAAATTATGAGGAGCTGCTTCAAAAAATCGGATTGGTTCCAATTGTTATCAAGAGCGGCGAGTACAAGGATATTGGATCGCCGGTTCGAGAGATGAAACCCGAAGAGAAAAAAATCCTCCAGGAATTTGCAAAAAAAATCCACAGGCAATTTATTAAAGACATCGTTGACGGGCGGAAGATGGATATGGAAAAGGTAGAATCACTAGCCGACGGACGTATTTTTACCGGCCAAGAGTCAAAAAAATTTGGCCTTGTGGACCGTCTCGGAAATTTAGAAGATGCAATTGAGTGGGCAGGCGAACTCGGCGGAATAAAAGGGAAGATTGCTACAGTTTACGCAAAGGAGAAAAATTTTTCCCTTTTAAGATATATTACGGATTCATCTGCCGGGACTTTATTAAAGCATATTCTTGATCCGAAATTATCGGCAGACTTTATATACAGACCGGAATAAACCCTAACGTTGCAAAAGCCCATGATACCGCAATTCCTTCGTTGCCAAGGATTCGCGGTAGTTTACTACAGCGTCACCCTTGGACGCCTTGGACTTACGGCATCCTAAGCTTTTGTAACGTTAGGATCAAACCTAGCGTTGCATAAATAACGCGTCAAGGAATTCTTACGAAAAACTTAGAATAGATTGTTATTTAACATAGCGCCCGTTTTGTGGGCGTTTTTTTGTTTCAATATTTACTCGAAAACACTCACATCCCCCAAACCTTTCCTGATGATCTCCGGGAGATCATCGATCAGGGAGATGACACTCGAAGGGTGTCCTGTAACAGGACCTCCGTCAATAACCACATCTATTCTGCGAAGGAAAAAATCGTGAATAAGAGAGGGATCATAAAGAATTGTCCCATCCGGCATTGTAGCGCTCGTCGTGATAATTGGGTTTCCCAAAGCTTGAACCAGAGAAAGACAAATCAGATTGTCCGGCACGCGAATACCGGCTGTTTTTCGATTGGTTAACATAATTTTTGGAACCAGTTTCGAACCCTCCAGAACAAACGTATAGGGGCCCGGCAGAAGCCGTTTCATTGTTTTATAGGCATAATTTGACACTTTCGCGTAATGGCTAATATTTTTTAGGTCCGAACAGATAAAGCTAAAAGGCTTGATTTTTTTTCGTTGTTTTAACTGGTAAATCTTTTCTATGGACTTTTTGTTCATAATATCACAACCGATTCCGTAATAGGTATCGGTTGGATAGGCGATGATGCCGCCTCTTTTAAGTACATCAACCACCTTTGTTAGGAGTCGTTCCTGGGGGTTTATGGGATTTATTTTAAAAATCACGGCAATCCTTTTGAAAACATTATCGCTTCAGGTATAATCATACCTGAAGTTTTTAGAAACCGATTTGTTTCACAGGATGAAACTATTATCATAAAATATGGATAGATGTATTTATTACAGGCGTCGGTATAATGTCAAGGCAACGCTGCCGTGTTTTTCGTTAATAGGATTATAATTTTAATTAAAATAAGTAAATTCGTATACTTGAGATAGACAGGGCCGTCCGCCCTAATAAAGATTGCAAAAGATAAATCTATTTGTTATGCGATACTATCTTAATATCGTACTCAAGTTTTATACCCGAATATTGCTAAAAAGCCTTATTTGAAAAAACGATTAATGGAGGACCCCATGAAAAAAATACCGCCCGAAACGGCGTTTTCTTTTGATGATGTTTTATTGCTCCCGGGCTACTCAGATGTGTTGCCGCGGGATGTTGACACCCGCTCTCCTTTAACAAAAAATATTACATTAAGCATTCCTCTGGTTAGTGCAGCTATGGATACCGTAACCGAATCAAGAACGTCCATCAGCATGGCCCGCGAAGGCGGAATCGGTTTTATCCATCGAAATCTGAGTATTGAGAGTCAATCGATTGAGGTTGACAAGGTGAAGAAATCTGAAAGCGGTATGATTGTTGATCCGGTAACCATTCATCCGGATCAGCTCGTCCATGAAGTGTTACACTTGATGAATAAGTATCGCATTTCAGGAGTTCCGGTGACCAAAGGAGACAAGCTGGTCGGCATTGTGACGAACAGAGATCTTAGATTTGAAACAAATCTCGATAAAAAGATTTCCGAGGTCATGACAAAAGAAAATCTTGTTACGGTTTCAGAAGGGATTACCCTGGAAGATTCAAAAAGCCTGTTGCATAAACACAGGATCGAAAAGCTCCTGGTGGTTGACAATAAAGATCGTCTGATCGGTATGATAACGATAAAAGATATCGAAAAACTAAAAAAATATCCAAATGCCTGTAAGGATGCGTTGGGAAGGCTCAGGGTAGGGGCTGCCGTTGGAGTGGGTCCGGATATGGAAGAACGTGCAGAGACACTTTTGCGAGCGGGTGCTGATGTTATTCTGATCGACACCTCCCATGGACACACTAAAAATGTGATTGAGGCTGTCAAAATATTAAAAAGCAATTTCAAAAACATAGAACTGATTGCAGGGAATGTGGGTACGGGGGAAGGGGCTGAAGCGCTGGTTAAAGCAGGTGTGGATGGTGTCAAAATCGGAATTGGACCCGGATCAATTTGCACGACTCGTATTGTGGCTGGGGTCGGCGTTCCGCAGGTTACAGCGATCATGAACTGCACCGCGGTATACAAGAAAACAGGCATCCCTTTAATTGCAGACGGTGGCATAAAATTTTCAGGGGATGTGACAAAAGCGCTTGGCGCAGGTGCCCACGTGGTGATGATCGGAGGGCTTTTTGCCGGAACTGAAGAGAGTCCGGGAGAGCTTGTTATTTATCAAGGCCGCAGTTACAAATCCTATCGGGGTATGGGATCCATAGAGGCCATGCAGAAAGGAAGCAAAGACAGATATTACCAGGATGAAGATCCCCATGGCGACAAAATGGTCCCGGAAGGTATCGTCGGCCGGGTGCCTTACAGAGGAAAACTGGCGGACAATATTTTTCAGCTCATCGGCGGATTAAAGGCGGGTATGGGATATGTGGGATGCCGCACTCTGGATGAACTCAGAGAAAAGGCTCGCTTTGCAAGGATAAGCGCAGCAGGTATGCGTGAAAGCCATGTTCATGATGTGATCATAACCAAGGAGGCACCCAATTATCGTCTTGACTAGAATGCAATTTAACACTGAAATCCTGGTACGCTTGACCAGGTCAGAGATAAATGGCTCTGCCTTGGAGTTTTGTGTCTAAAAATACAAATTCCAAGCACCAAATTA
>PKTV01000078.1 GCA_002868985.1 Desulfobacteraceae bacterium
ATATCTTCGATTTGGTCCATAAAGGCACCGGAACGAATAATCCCATAGCGGAAGCTGTCCTTTTGACCGATTTGACATCGGATTCGGTATATCGCCTTTTGGAAAGTGGCCCGATTCGCATTCTTACCAAACAGGGATGCAACCCGCTTGGCTTCAGCATCAGACACAAAAGGATTTTGAGCCAATTTTTTTAAAATAGTTTTGTATTTACCCCTGGCTTTTTGAATCCGCTTTTCGTTGATTGTTTTTGCGCCGATTTTAAGTTCGACCACCTCGTAGATAATATTCAAATTTTGGCTGTCATGGAGAACGCCTTGGGCTGTTGAGTACTCTGAGTAAACCTTGGTCCAGAATTTTATATTTGGTTCTATACTGGGATAAACAGGAAAGGATGTGGTGTCACCATAAAGAGCAGCGGGGGACAAAAAGTAGCTAAACAAGAATAAAAGGAACATGCAGAATTTCAGGTGCATTTTTTTCATAACCATATATCTCCATTTTACCCATGCCTCAAAAAGTTCAAAACATGAGTAGCTAAAAAAGTGCAAGAATCATGCGAGGTAAAGCATTTTTTCTTCTGGAGATGAGCAAAATATCAAGATATCAATGAATTATATGATAGAAAAAATATAGAAACTATATCGGGTGACAATAATTGGCAATGATATGGCCATTATTGGGCAGGTTAAACATGTGATTAGAAGACTAAAAATGCGAGGAATCACAAAGTTTTAATTTAAGATTATCTGGAAAGACGATCCCAAAACGCTTTGCCCTGGTCCAGATCCATACCTCCACCATGACCTGAATCGTCTTTCGGCGCTTGAAAGCCCCTTAGTTTAGCAATTCGATCGTTTAAGGGCGGATGGGTTGAGAACAGGCTCATCATTTTTCGACCGGAAAGGGGATTCACGATGAACATGTGGGCTGTGGATGGATTGGCATCCATGGGACGTTTGGCGGAGTAGGCGCCCAGCTTTTCCAGTGCACTGGCCAACCCTTCGTTATTTTGAGCAAAACGTGCACCCGAAGCATCTGCCATGTATTCCCGGGATCGGGATATGGCTGTTTGTATGAGAACGGCCGCAATGGGGGCAAGGATAGACATGATAATCAGTCCAAAACCGCCCATACCTTCATTATCGTCGCTTCCACCTCCAAAAATAGCCGACCACCGGGCAATGCTCGCCAGCATCATAATGGCGCCGGCCATGGTTGCAGCAATTGAACCGATGAGGATATCCCGGTTTTTGACATGGGCCAGCTCATGCGCCAGAACGCCGGCAAGCTCATCTCGATTCATGATCTTGAGCAACCCCTCTGTTACCGCTACAACGGCATTTTCCGGGTTTCTGCCGGTTGCAAATGCATTGGGAGATTCCTGGGGGATGATGTAGACTCTGGGTGTGGGAAGACCGGCCCTGTTGGCAAGGTCCTGGACCAGGCCATAAATTTCCGGTGCCTGGCCGGGAGTTGCTTCACGGGCCTTGTACATGCGAAGAACAATTTTGTCAGAATACCAGTAGCTGAAAAAGTTCATGCCTGCTGCGAAGAAAAACGCAATAATCAATCCCTGGCGTCCTCCCAGCAGGTGTCCGATAAACATGAAAAATACCATCATCAATGTCAGTAAAACTGTTGTTCTAATCTGATTTCCCATCGGATAACCTCATGTTGTGTTCAGGTATGTTTAGATAATGGATTATGAACAATTTTAAAAGATAAAAAATTTATACTAATAAATTAAGAAATAACATATAACATACAGTTAAAACATAATATAAATTCATTTAAATATAAAATATAATCTGCAGCATGTCAACCGTTCAACTGACATGAATTTACCAAATATAACTCTATTTTTCAAAAATTCAAGTAAAGAAAGTTGCCGGTATATGACAACCTATTTTAAAGATTGTTTCACCGAGCCCGGTCAACTTTACAGGGGGTAAGTTTTATGGTAGATTTCAATGAAATAATCGTTCGAAAGAAAAATAAGGTATTTTGACCCTGCGTTATGAGACCTTTGAAAAATATTCAATTTTGTCTAAGGTCAAGGAAGGCGAAAATTTTAACCACCCCGATGAAAAACCCATCGGGACAGGCATCCATACATTGTGTATTTTGAGGATTAAAATTTGAGCCTGACACAGGAATTGGGCAAAAAGGGGCATTTTCCAAAGGTCTCGCTATACCAGCCCCGTTTCACTCAGCGGTCTGTTCTCAAGTATCGGCCCGGCCACGTCAAAAAGACCTTTACATCATCTGCATAAAAATTATGAAAAGACGACATAGGCGGGTGACATTTTGTGCCCCGGATTATCTTAAAAAAAGGAAAAAACCATGAAAGACGTAGTCATTGTATCTGCCTGCCGGACGCCCATCGGCACCTTTGGCGGCACCCTTTGCCACAGCAATGCCGCAGAACTGGCAAGTGTATCCATGAAGGAAGCCGTTAAACGGGCTGGAATCGACCCTTCAATTATAGATGACGTACGTTATGGGTGCTGTATGGAGCCCAGCGATGCCTTAAACGTGGCCCGGGTCGGCGCTTTGTTGGCCGGGATACCGCATACCGTCCCGGCCGTTACCCTCAACCGTGTGTGTATCTCCGGCATGGAGGCCGTTATTTCGGGTATGGCAATGATCCAGGCCGGAATGGCCGATGTTGTCCTTGCCGGCGGAGTCGAACACATGTCCGGAGTACCCTATACGGTTCCCGGGGCCAGATGGGGGTGCCGTCTGCAGGACCAGATTTTTGTGGATGCCATGATCCATGCGCTTCATAGCGGGTCTCATATCATCCCCCTTGCCGACGATGGACCGCTGAATACAGCGGAACCTCCGGCCGCGCTTTTTTTGGACAAGCCCTATATTATGGGGGTTACCGCCGAATTCGTTGCGCATCATCTGGGTATCGGCAGAAAAGAGATGGATGAAGTGGCCCTGAGAAGCCACAATAATGCCGAGCGGGCAACTATGGACGGATCGTTTAAGGCCGAGATCGTACCGGTCGAAGTGCCCCGGAAAAAAAAGGAACCGCTGATTTTTGAAAAAGATGAACATTTCAGACCCGGCCTGACCCTGGACCAGCTTGAAAAGCTTCCACCGGCATTTCTTCCCGAAAACGGTACCGTAACCGTCGGAAATTCCAGTGGTATCAATGATGGTGCTTCGGGCATGGTGATCATGTCTGCAGAAAAAGCAAGGGCGTTGAAGATCACACCCATGGCCAGAATACGGGCCGTGGGCAAGGGGGCCTGCCATCCTTCGGTCATGGGGCTTTCACCGGTTCCTGCAGTTAAGAATCTGTTTAAAAACAGCGGACTGAAGATGAACGATTTCGAGCTCATCGAAGTGAATGAAGCATTTGCTGCACAATATATCGGATGTGAGCAGGAATTGGGCTTCAAGAGAGAGATCACCAATGTCAACGGGTCGGGCATCGGTCTGGGACACCCGGTGGGATCAACCGGATGCAGAATTATGGTGACGTTATTGTATGCCATGAAGCATCGGGGCAAAAATCTGGGACTGGCCACCCTTTGCGGCGGCGGGGGTGTTTCCATGGCATGTGTCCTTGAAATGGTGTAGACGATGTTACCCGGAACTAATTACAAGCGGTTTCAAAACCTCTCATTCAATAAAATTCACTTGAAAAAGATTTATCCAAGTGACATCGAATAAGGCTTCGGCCTTCGGCTCCGCTTACAGCACGGAGGAGAGAGCAGGATTCAAGGGTGAGAAAAATGAGTTTGTGTTCATAATTCAACATATCCACGCCTTCATAAAAAAAATAAAACACCCAAAAAAACGGAATGATAAAACAAAATTTCCGAAACTAACTTTTTATAACAGGTATTTTAGATACCCGTTATGTACCGAAGAAATCTGGGTTGTTTATTTTTGATAAAGAAATTAGATTACTTTCATTATTTGGGTTAATGCCATTGATTTCGTGCTTCGAATGTGCAGATGCACAATCACTGCGAATACGCCGAAGTTCTCCAATCCCTCCAATAACGGTGTTTCTGAAGGATCCGTGGGTCCATTTTTTTTAAGCCTAATTGTAGTTTCCTTTTGTCCAGTTTATGGGGTTTCCGTTTCATTCCCAAAAACCAAAGAGAATTCAGGCGAAGGCGAACAAAGAATATTTTATAAAAACAATGTAATATCCGATAACAAGAATAGATGCTCTGTATCTTGTTCAAGTTTGGCACTCTTAATATTATAATGAGAAACCAGTGGATGCAAACCTCATAAAAAACAGCGAAGATATTCTTAGAATAAGGCAAACAGCTCAAAAACTTGAAGCGGTTAAGGGTGTGATCGGTTTGTTGTTTATGGCCGCCAAAAATCATACCATGTATCCTGAAAATCATGCCATCTATCAAGAATCCCTTCAAGCTGTGGTGTCCCGCCTGGAACCTTTTTTAAAAAAATATGGTGATCTTAGACTCGATGTCGAGAAGGATCAGCTCCTCTTCGAAGATGAAACGGTCTACCAGGATGATCCCAAAAGAGATAAATTGGCGTATCCTCTTTTTCGAGACGGCATTCAGTGGATGGAGTTTCAACCAGGAATCGACCTTTGGGAAATCTCTGAACTCATAAAAATACTGAATCAGTACAGAATGTTACAGGAAGAGCCAAAGGGAGATCTTGTCACCGCCTTGTGGGAAAAGGATTTACCGCATATACAGTATGTGGCCACGGATGTCCTGTGGAAGGCTGAAACCGTTAAAGATTTTTCTTTCTTCAGCCTAACCGGAGATGAGAAGCAAGACGCAGACGGCCATGGGGTGAAAGACACGTCATCCCGGGAGACGACGGGTGTGGAGGAAACAATGGATGATGACCGGCAGGACACGGCCGGTACGTCAGAGGGAAAGGATGCCGGCGGTGACATGGCCCTTTCGGCCATGGACAGGACCATCTGGGAAATGACCCAGGAAGAGTTGCAGCGTCTTGAAGAAATGGTTGCAGAGGAAGAAACCCAATCCAGCACGGAAGACGTGCTTGACGTTTTGTGGCTGATTCTTAGCACCCAGGATGAACCCGAGGACTACGCGATTGTCCTTGACTTCATAAAAGAGGAGTTCAAGGCCACTCTCGCTCAAGGTGAATTTCAAATCGCTCTCGATTTTTTGGCAAGCTTAAAAAAGACTTACCAGTCCAGTAGAACCGAGAAGCCATGGGCCCGGCCCCTGTTGCGTCAGTTCTTTGTCGATATTGCCGACCATCAGGTTCTCGGGGTTGTGAAAGACGTTTTGCCAAGCCTTGATAAACAGCGTGCCGATCAAGTCGGCGTTTTTCGAAAATTGTTTCTCAGTCTTCCACCTGTGTCCATCGCTGCCCTGGCCCCAATGTTGATGGAAAAACTATCCGCTTCTTTAGAGCGGCAACTCATGGAAATCATCGGATCGCTGGCAAAAAAAGATACGAAGCCCCTGGAACAGCTGCTGGATCGACCGGAGGAGGCTTTGGTTAAAAAGCTTGTTTATATTATCGGACACATCAACGACGAAAAACCCGTGCAAATCCTTATCAGGATGACGAATCATCCATCAGGACGGGTTCGGCTGGAAGCGCTGAAGGCTCTTGAGCGCCGGAATAAAAACATGATCAAGGAACTTTTTCATCTCGTAAACGACCCTGTTCTCACCATTCGGCGAATGATGTGGAGCCACCTGGAACAGTATAAGAATAAGGAAACCGGAGACTTGATTTTAGATTATCTCCAACAAAAAAAAATTCTCTACAGGGACGATCAGCAAATTTTGAGCTGTTTCAAAACTCTTGGTTGTTGCGGCACGCCGGGTTCAATTCCGTTTTTAGGGCAAACACTTCTCGGTCAAGGATGGGATTTTAGTTCCGAAAGGTCACTTCGGCGACAGGGTGCTGCCTTAGCGTTGCTCGAACTGAACGCACAAGAAGCCCGGGACATTCTCAAGAAAGCTTCGAAAAGCCTGTTGCCAAGTGTCCGGTCTGCATACCAAAAAGCCTTAAAGGATCATCAATGAACCAGGAAATCGGAAAATTAAACGAGCATTTTCTCAAGACGTTTAACAGACTGGTCTACCTGACCAAGATCCATCAAGTTAACAATCCATTGTTGATGGAATGCATCGGTATTTTCAAAAAGGTTGTCGGCCTGCTGCTGGAAGAGGATGATTATATTACCTTACAGGTGTCCCGCGGCAATATTTTTATTCAGGACGAGAAGTTGCTTTACCGACGTGAAATCGCTAAACTTGTCAACAACA